>JAVBLQ010000019.1:0-40280 GCA_031553435.1 Bacteroidales bacterium
TCTCGATCATTTCATATTCGTGGCTCAGGCCGGAAGATAGTTTCTGGAGGTAAGGCTCACGCAGGGGTGAGGAACACCCGAGCCTGACTTTTTCCAGGACAGGATTCCACTCATGGAAAAAAAGTTTATAGGAACTGGTGATAATCTTAACCTCCCGCTTGTAGATGAACTGGAAGAAAAGCGACCCCTCCTGGCCAGGAACCGTCGAGGAACGGTACTTGATTTTGATACTGGTGGTGTGCATGTGGATGATGTATTTAATTAAGTTACGAGTTACAGGTTACGAGTTACAGGTTACGAGTTACAAGTTACGGGTTACGGATTGATTTTGCAACTTGTAACCTTGCATATATAACTGAAAAAATGGAAATTTTGTTGCGGAAAATAAAAAAATCGATCACCACCAGGATTCACTGGCATTAAATTCCCAGATGAGTCAGTCAATAAAGTGTTGTTTTCTTATCATTAATGTTTCATTTTTGCAAAAAAACAACTGTCATCAAAGCCAGATAGGGATGATGAAGTATGTGCAACGTATTTCTAGAAAATTGTAGTTTCGGTGGATATTGCAAACGGGGGTGAAAGGCGAAAGAAATCGTGCGCAAGCCACTTTTTGCCCTTCGCCTTTAGCCAAAACATTCAATTAGGTCACGATTTGATTTAAAACAGTTTCTTGATTTGTAATATTTAATAATTGTTAAATTAAACAAAGCAACAGTACTATGTATTGCATAGTATTTTATTTGAAAGTACTTTTGTGACGAAAAGGTTCTTTGTGAAATCGATATGAATGTATTAAACATTCAATTAGACCAACATTTGAATCTCCGTAAATAAAACTTTACAAACTTCAAAAACGTTATGAATGTTGACAATGTAAAATCACAGATGAGAAAAGGTATTTTGGAATATTGCACTTTGCTCATACTGGAACAACAACCGGCATATGCTACTGACATTATTTCGAACTTACAGCAAGCCAAGCTTATAGTTGTTGAAGGGACATTATACCCATTGCTCACCCGCCTCAAAAATGCAGGTTTGTTGGCTTACAACTGGGTCGAATCTTCTCAAGGCCCTCCTCGCAAATATTATGAACTAACAGACTCAGGAAGAATATTTCTGAAAGAACTGGAAACTTCCTGGAGCGAATTAAACGAGACAATCAATCATATTAAAACATCTAATTCTAACATATAATGAAAAAAACTTTGACAATTAATCTATCCGGGATGATTTATCATATTGATGAAGATGCCTATTTACTTTTGGACAAATATTTACACGATGTCAAAATACATCTTGGGAAAGAAACTGATGCCAGAGAGATAATCAACGATATTGAGGGACGAATTTCCGAATTATTCAGTGAAAGAATCAATCAGGGAAGCCATGTGATTACAATCGAAGATGTGGAAGAAGTTATCAAACGGCTTGGACAACCCAAAGATTTCGGCGATTCTGAAAATGATGGGTATACTCAAAATCAATCGCAAAACAGTTCATCCCAATCAACTGACGGGAATAAAAAGTTTTATAGAAATCCCGATGATAAAATATTGGGAGGTGTTGCTTCCGGACTCGCAGCCTACTTTAACTGTGACCCTACACTTATAAGGCTTGCCTTTATTATTTGCTCGATTTTCTGGGGAAGCAGTATTTTTATATACATTCTTTTATGGTTGATTGCGCCGGAAGCAAAAACTACAGCCGAAAAACTGGAAATGAAAGGTGAAAAAATCAACCTGGAAAATATCGGAAAAACAGTAACCGAGGGTTTTGAGCACATGGCAAACGACATCAACAGTTTTGTGAAATCCGAGAAAACACGTAACGGACTTCAGAAAGCAGGTGACTTTTTTGTTAGTCTGGTGGGAATCTGCATCAAATTATTTGTCGCGTTTTTTGCCGTTATTGCCGGAATTGTTGTTGTTTGCCTGAGCATTGCACTTATCGCCATGATTTCATTATTGTTTGTGGGAGATGGAATGCAGATATTCAGCTTTTTCCATGGTTTTCCTTCGGAATTTTACTCATTGGATCCTAATTATGTATTGATTTCAATTATTTCAGTTATTCTGATTATCGGGATTCCCCTTTTCAGCCTGGTATATGTTTGTTTTGAGCATGTAGCCAATTTATCTCCTATGACAAAGACCGTTAAGTGGGCTCTCTTCGTATTGTGGCTTGCAGGAATATTTATGGCAATCAATGCGGGAGTGCAGGCGAATTTTCCGGCGTTGATAAACATGTGAAAGGTAAAGATAGGAACGAATATTTCCGATTGTATCGATTTGATTCCAGATAACCGGATTTGATTTTTATTTTTTTATACAACTATATTGCGAAGAAAAGAAAAAAAATTGTACTTTTACAGGCCTAAAAGAGAAGTAGTAAAGTTTTTGTATTGTAGGGATTAAAATGTTTATTCGATGAATAAAATTTTTTATTGTTTAATACTTTTGATGATGTTGCTTTTCACGGCATGTGCAACCCCCTGTGGATGTTAATATTTCTTCAAACAAGGCATATAAGATTACATTTTATTTAATAAACCCAGAATTAATTTAAAGAAAAATGATTAAAGTAGGTATTAATGGTTTCGGACGCATCGGACGTTTGGTTTTCCGTGCTGCTCAAGGCAGAAGTGACATTCAGGTTGTAGGTATCAATGACCTTATCGACGTAGAATACATGTCTTACATGTTGCGTTACGATACAGTTCATGGCAAATTCAACGGAACAGTTGAAGTAAAAGACGGACAACTGGTTGTTAACGGAAAGACTGTTCGTGTAACTGCAGAAAAAAATCCCGCAGATTTGAAATGGGGCGAAATCGGTGCAGAATATGTAGTAGAATCTACAGGTTTATTCCTGGACAAAAAATCAGCCCAAGGTCACATCGATGCAGGCGCTAAATATGTAGTGATGTCTGCTCCGTCAAAAGACGATACCAGAATGTATGTATATGGTGTAAACCATAACACATATACAAAAGGCGAACAATTTGTTTCTAACGCTTCTTGTACTACCAACTGCTTGGCTCCTATCGCTAAAGTATTGAATGACAAATTCGGTATCACTGAAGCTTTGATGACAACAGTTCACGCTACAACTAATACTCAAAAAACAGTTGACGCTCCTTCTGCAAAAGATTGGAGAGGCGGACGTGCTGCTGCAGGAAACATCATTCCTTCTTCTACAGGAGCTGCCAAAGCTGTTGGTAAAGTAATTCCTGAATTGAACGGAAAATTGACAGGTATGGCTTTCCGTGTTCCAACGTTAGACGTTTCTGTAGTTGACCTGACAGCCCGTTTGTCTAAAGAAACTTCTTACGAAGAAATTTGTAAAGCTATGAAAGCTGCTTCAGAAGGCGAATTGAAAGGTGTTCTCGGATATACTGACGAAGAAGTTGTTTCTTCTGACTTTATCGGAGATGCCCGTACTTCTATCTTTGATGCAAAAGCAGGTATCCAATTGAGTTCTACATTCGTAAAAGTTGTTAGCTGGTATGACAACGAGTGGGGATATTCAAACAAAGTATTGGAACTTCTTGCTCACATGGCTAAAGTTAACGGATAATTATTCTTCCATAAATAATTTCTGATACGTCGATTGGCTATGAAGCTGGTCGGCGTATTTTTTTATTTGAAAGATTTTTTCTAATTTTGTTCTGATCATCAAAAAGATAAGGAGGAAAATCATGGAACTTTCACTGGATATGAACAAGAGATACACCTATGCCGATTATTTAACCTGGGCGGATGGTAAAATGCGGGAGCTTATACATGGCATTATAAAGAAAATGTCGCCAGCCCCGAGTTTGGAGCATGCAGAAGTAAGTTCAAATATTTCTTGGAATCTAGGCTCTCTTATCAGAAAAAATAAAGGAAATTGTAAAGTCTTCTCAGCTCCATTTGATGTTCGATTTCCCAAACAAGGAGAAATGGCTGATAATAAAATAGACACTGTGGTTCAGCCGGATATCTGTATTGTTTGTGATTTGTCGAAATTGGATCATAGAGGATGTTGCGGCGCTCCTGATATGATTGTCGAAATATTATCTCCTTCTACATTCAGGAAGGATGTAACAGAAAAGTTTGCTTTATACGAATCATCCGGAGTTCGTGAATATTGGATTGTACATCCTTCAGACAAAGCAATTACTACATTTATTTTACAAAAAGATGGAAAATATGATGCCGGAACTACTTACGAATGGGAAGGTAAAGTCCCCGTTCATATCCTCAATCAATGGGATATAGATTTGAATGATATTTTTGAGAAATAATCATCTTTTTTCACTGTCCGCTTTATATTTTATTTCTTTGGCTTCATATCTTACTTGTTCCCCTTTCTTTTGACAATTGGTCATATATTCTTCCATAAAATAAGAAGCAAGGTCGTAATCATGCCGTTGATAAGCAAGAAGGCCTTGCCAAAAATAGGTTTCCGGATATTCCCAAGGATTTTCTTCTTCGTTATTGTTATTGGATTCTTCTCCTTCATAATCTTCATCAGGACAAAGCCGGTCTAAAAGGGCAGATGCTTCGTCATACTGTTTGTGATCATATAAATATTCCAGGACTGAAAAATATTGTGGCACAAATTTGATTTTAAGATTCGGATCATATACAGCCACACTCATTACTTGCCTTGTGCTATCGGGTTCATTCGACATTGCATATTGAAACCAATAGTCATCTTCACTGGTATCATAAATACAGAAATCACGGTCTTCATCGGTTTTACATTTAGATATTCCGAAGAAATCTGCTAAAGTATAACCTTTTTTGAAGTTCTTAAGCATAAAATAAGAACGTCCATCAGACGAATAATAGCCTGTATATTTATCCAGATAAAGCTTTTTATCTTTATTATTGAATGAAAAATCCGCATAATAGGTCACATTCCGATAGTTTTCAGTGGCTTGATCAGCATTAATAAAGAGCCTCAATTTTTTATTGAACGGTGATTGTACCCAGTGAAGATCAATAGTTTTCTCATATCTTCCGGAATAAAGGTTTGCAACATTGGAGGTGGATTCTTTAGTTATAAAGGCCGGAGTATCATATTTGTCACCCAAAAAAGTGTAAAAATGATAGTAATCATCCGGACTTCTTTTCCCGTCTTTTTTTGTAATGGTTATCAAATAGTCGGTATTGTTATCATCATTGAAATTTCCTTCCAGACAATCAATCACTTCATACTCACCGGGAATGTGATAAGTAAGATAAAAATTTGTTTTCATATCAACAGAATAGCCATTGACCTTGAGGTAGTCTTCATAATAATCCTTTCTGTAGTTTTCATTTTTATGAATACCTTTTTCTGTAATATCTATTGTAGCCTTATCTCTTTCTTCATGGCTTGAAGCGGCGCTTTCATGATATCTGTCATCTTGTATTGAAGCATAAAATGTAAGGTCTATTTCAGCCGTTTTGCCATTTTCGTCGGAAACATCAAAATGGAGTTGTAAGTTTTTGTACGAACAAGGTTTCAGTTTCATTGTTTTGACGAGATACCGGGTATTACGCCCCCCAAGTTCAAAATAATCAATAATTGCATTTTTTTCTTTCAGATGGAAGATATAAAATTCTTTACTATTGCTACATACCGTTGGAATACTGGTATTTATTAAATCAGATTCGCTTAACAGCAGCCGTTCTAATGTGTATTTACAAAATTCAGCGGTTGTAAAAGAACGGACCATTCCGTCGTTTCTATATTCTTTGACATAAGACCGGTCGTTTGATATTTCACGATGAACTATGGAAAACAGCATGATTTCGTCTTCTCCCACCAAATATCTAGGTATAAAATAAAAATAATCAATGGAATTGGTGAGACAAAAATTACATGCATACATATTGTCACTCATGAGTTTATATTCATTTGAACTTCCATGATTACCCATAATATCCGGATTAATGCCTTTTATAGTGACATCACCAAAAGGTTTTTGTTCCAATATAATCAAACTGATTTTCTTTTTAGTATCATTTTTATCATATGCTGAAATTACATAATCTGATGCTTCCGAGTAATTGAAATTAACCACACATGAATCGAGAACAACGATATTATCGACAGAAGTATTCCACTTTCCGGCAAGTAACGAACGAGCTTGTAAATAAACATCTTCTCCGTTTTTCTTTGGAAGCAAAAAATATGCAGATACAGAAACAACGATGATAACAAATAATAAGACAGATAATAGAATTTTGTACTTGAGGATAAATTTTTTCATAATGTAAAAATTAGCGGTCGCAAAGGTAATAATATTTGTAGATTGCAAAAGAAAATTTACCACATTCTCTGCAGTATTATTTCAGACTAAATTTAATAAACTTTCGATGTTATCTACCTGAAAAAAGGCGGATTCGTTTTTTTTGAAAGTAAAATTTATGGGATTTTCTTTACAAATAATAGATGGATAGATTTGTGTATCCCAAATAGGAGTGAATTTTTTTTTCTTCAGAGCATTCATCAACCAGTAAGTTGTGACTGCATCTCCGGAGATGGAGATTGGTTTTCCTGAAACAGGTTCAACATCCAACGTTCCTGTATTCCGGTTAAAAATTATATTGTTGTGGTTAAATACTTTTTCGAATATTCCTGAAAGTATTAAGTCTTCGGGAATTCCGGAGATAAACGGGATATCTTTATCCATCAGCCAAAAACGATCTCCCATACGAATGGCAGATTCCATATCATGGGTAGAAAGTAAGATGCTTTTGTTTTCCTTTTCTGCCAATTCACGCAATAAAACCATAGTTTCGATCCGGCTGTTTACATCAAGGAAGGCGGTAGGCTCATCTAATAAAATAATCGGACATTCTTGTGCCAGTACCTTTGCGATCATGGCTTTTTGGCGTTCTCCGTCACTTAATTCGGAAACATAGGTATTGGCTTTATGAATAATACCGGTTTTTTCCATGGATTCGAGAATAATATTTTTGTCTTTATCTTTTAGTTTTCCGAAAAAACCGGTGTAGGGATGTCTTCCCAAAGCAACCAATTCGAAAACGGTAATACCTCCGGCATAGGTTTTATCGGTCAGTACAATGCCTATGTTCAAAGCACATTCGTGATCAGAATAGGTACTCAGGCTTTTTCCATCTAATAAAATTTCTCCGGACAATGGTTTTTGAAACCGGGAAAGTGTACGCAATAAAGTTGATTTCCCGGCTCCGTTCCGGCCCAAAAGGCAAGTAACTTCTCCCTTATAAAGAGATTGATTGATATTTTCTTTAATAATTTTATTTTTACCCCGGCGAAGAGCATATCCAATGGTCAAATTCCTTATTTCCAGGTTACTTTTTTTATCCATAAAACAGGTCAATTAAAATATTGGATATTTTTCCGGTTCACAATAACATAGATGATGACAGGTGCTCCCAACAATGGAGTAACGGCATTTAATGGCAATATTCCGTTACCCAAAGGCAATATTGTCATCAAATTGCACAACAATGCAATAGCAGCTCCTGAAAGTAAAGTAACCGGGAGTAACATTTTCTGATTAGAAGTGCCTAAAATCAAGCGGGCAACATGCGGCACTGCCAAGCCAATAAAACTGACAGGCCCGCAAAAAGCAGTAACAGTTGCAGTTAATAATCCGGTACAAAGCAAAATCAAAATTCTCGAACGCACTACATGAATACCCAGATTAGCCGCATATCTTTCGCCTAACAACAAGGCATTCAGTGGTTTTATTAAAAAAACGGATAATAAAAGTCCGGACAAAAGAATCATTACAAAAACCGGAATTTGTTTGAGAGCGACTCCGGAGAAATTTCCCATCCCCCACATCACATAAGAACGGATACTTTCGGCAGTTGACATAGAGTTGAGAATGGAAATTCCGGAAGAAGCCAGATAACCAATCATCATCCCGATAATCAACACCATGATATTGTTTTTTACCTTGGCAGAAAAATATACAATCAAAGTGAGTACGATAATTGCGCCGAAAAATGCACCTCCGATGACAGAACCTACACTTCCACCGAAATAAAGCATAATAACGGCAACTCCCAGATTAGCTCCATCACTGACTCCCAGAATAGATGGTCCCGCCAATGGATTCTGAAACAGCGTTTGCAACATCAATCCGGATACAGACAAAGAAGCTCCGGCTAATAATGCTGTGATTGCCTGAGGGATACGGGAATGAATAACAATATTGGCCCAGGAAGTTTTTTCCACTTCTTTTCCCAATAAAATATCCAAAATAGCACAAACCGGAATATGGACAGATCCGTAAAAAAGATTGACAAGAAAAAGAAGAAAAATCAATAAAGAAACAACAAGAAATATCAGCTGTTTATTTTTCATTTTTCAATAATTCAAAATACCGTTGCTCATGGCCTTTCGGAAAAAGTTCCGGATGGAAAAGAGCTATCAAATCTTCTAAAATATAATCGGGATTCATTGTTCCTTCTTCGTAATAATTGTTTCTCATAGTATTGCTGAAAATAACATTTTCATTTCGCCATGCTTTGAAATAGGAATAAGGTTCGAACTCTTCTTTAATTGTATTATATGTTAGGCTCTTATCTGATTTGATTATCCAATAATCAGCATCTTCCACCTTTTCATAAACAACTTCATAAGGCAAAGAAATGGTTCCTTTTGTTGAATCGCTTGCCCAGATATAATCGGCTCCTGCATCGTGAAATAATTGAGCCATGTAACTTTTTCCACCTGGGACATCCCACGAAGAACCATGTTTTATTCCGCTGAAAACTTTAGGTTTAGGATTGATATCGCTTGCTTTCTCACATAAAGAAAGATAACGGGCTGTGATTCCATCCATTATTTTTTCGGCTTCTTTGTCTTTTTTCAGAAATGCTGCGATGAAACGAATCCATTCGGCGCGTCCCAAAGGATTTTCTTCCATATAACTGGCACATTCTACAATGGATATTCCGGAAGTTTCAAGTTTTCCGTAACCCATATTTTGAAATGGAGCAACAATGATAATATCGGGAGATACAGTTATTAAACGCTCGATATTCAGTGCGGAAACCTCACCGATATCTGCAATTTTATCTTCTTTCAATCCTTGTTGGATAGCCGGAATTTTAACATAACGGGTATCGGCTATTGCTTTTATTTTATTGACATCACCCAGCATTTCTATCGGAGTTACATCTACAGAAGATATACATGCAACGCTTTCTACGGGAACTTTAACAACGGTGCCCTCTGGAAGGGATTTAGGTTGAGGTTTGTTCTTGTCGATCAAAACGTATTGATGTAGTAATTTAGTTGGTTCCCACGGATTTCTGACTTTCACCAAAGTATAATCATCAAAACGTTCGATCATGAATCCGGATGCATAGAGGATTCTGTCTCTATCTATACGCGGTGCGGGCGCAGACGATGTTTCTTGCTTATTGGAACATGCTGTGACCAGGCTCAAAAACAAAACCGCTAAAAGACAATTTTTCAAAAATAGGTTCATGTAATTTTTTGTTATATAAGGTAAAAGTATTGAAAAGTAGGGCAAAGGTACGAAAAAATCAAATATATTTGCTAACATAAAAGCGTATCTTTATTTAAGAAAAACAGTGGATTTATTTTTCAAACACAACACTCTCAAACCCATCTCCCAAACCTTTACCCCTCAATATCGGCAAACATTTTGTACGTTTGTGCATGTATAAAAGATAATTTGTTTTTGCACAAGGCAACGGACCGCTCGCCGTTAGATATAAAAAAGGGCTATTGTCAACCGGAGCATAATATTCAAAATTAGTGCATATCTCTTTCTTATACTGCATTTCCGGATATTTGGTTATCGGAGCAGGTTTTGATATATAGCTTATTTTGAAAGCGTCTGTTCGATAAAAATTATCATTTTTACTCAACTTCTCCAATCCTTTTGGAATGAATATCGGGAATAATGCTATCAAAAGAAAAGCAAAAACTCCTCCCTTCGACATTATTTTAACTAAAAATCCGGATTTGGATAATATATATGCAATCGGATAAAAAACAACTGCCAAAGCATATCTGGGCTGCGGATGAGTCGTAAAAACCAACAAAATTGTCAACGTGAAAACGATCCACAAATAGCGTTGTGTTCTCTCCCTGAATGCAACAATGGAATAAATAAGGTAAGAAGCGATAATTCCCGCAAAAAACAATAAATCTAGTTTGCTGTTGGATCTGATATTTTTGAAATTGAAATTATCGTAACTGACAATTGCCTCCATTTTCTCCGGAATTTCCCAAGTCAATCCCGATTTTATTTTTGTAAAAGGAAACAGAGGATATCCTGTTAATACAAGATTCTTGGCAATAAAAATACATCCGATTAATATGCTGAAAATCAGTGCAAATTTCCAATTTTTTTTATTCAAACTGATAATTGCCAGAAAAGCAAAAGGAAGCAAGTTCAATTTGACAAATATCAGTATAACAGAAAGTAAAACAACAAATACATCACTCATTTCCGTTTTATTCAAAACATGATAAAATATCAACAAACCGATCAGAAAACAAGGAAGATCAGCTGACGGAGCATCAACAAACTGAAACCATAAAACAAAAAATACAGGCAGGAAATACAACCAATTGAGAGTCGGATTCACATCATTTTTCCTGAGATCATTTATTTTTTGCACCCACAAAAGAGATAATATACAAACCAGGAATCCATTGATATCGTTAAACACTCCCGGAGCGATAAAATTGAAGTTAAATGCAGCCTGTAATGCATGCCATGGAGAACCGTGAGCAAGAAATATATGAAAATTAGCCAACCCTTTTACCCAACCATATTCATTAATCCATTGAATTGTTTGTACATAATACGAATCATTGTCAACAACAAAAGGCAATAAACTGCTTCGCATCAAAGCAAGAAATACGATAGTAACAAACAGACAAATGGAAAAAATATCCCAATGCCTTTCTTTTCTTTCTTTCCATTGTGAGAAAAGCGATTTCCTTCTGAAAAATGAAAGGATAATTGTTAATGCCGTATTTATACAAAAATATTCAATGTTAATGCGATAGAAAAAAGCCCATGAAGTTGCCGTCACAAGCTGAAAAATCATTCCTAAAAGAATAACTTCTCCAATGTAAATATTTTTATTCTTAAAAAATAAACTCTTAATCCATTCACCCTGAACGAAAAACAGAGCAAATATATATATCCAGGTCAATAATATTAAAATCATAAAAATTGATTGAATTCATAAAAAAAGCAAATTTATGGAAAAATCATTTCCCATTTACAAATTCGTGTAATTTACGTATGTTTGTGAAATATTTCACCGTTAAAAAACGATTTATCATGATAAATATAAAAAAATATTGTGGACCGGCATGTTGAAATATACACTTTTTGTAGCTCTTGTCGTAGAATTGTTGTTTGTAAATTATATGCAGGCACAAGATAAAAAAACATTTCTCACTCCCGATACGCTTTCAATTATAAAAACAAATGATCTTAAACATTCAAAACATTTCCAAAAAATACGGTTCCCAGATTGCCCTCGACAATATTTCTTTTTCTATTGAAAAAGGAGAAATTGTGGGTTTTCTGGGACCCAACGGAGCCGGTAAATCAACCACAATGAAAATCGTTACCGGCTATTTGCCTGCTGATTCCGGACAAGTTTCCATTTGCGGATACAATGTGGAAAAAGACTCTTTGAAAGCCCGGATGGAAATCGGTTATCTTCCGGAACACAATTCTTTATATGAAGAAATGTATGTGACTGAATATCTGGAATATGTTTTGAAAATATATCAACCCAAATCACCGGTAAAAGAAAAAACAAAAGAAATTATCCTTGCTACCGGTCTTTCCACCGAATGTCACAAAAAAATAGGACAGCTATCCAAAGGTTATCGTCAACGAGTCGGACTAGCGCAAGCTTTTATTCACAATCCATCTTTATTAATTCTGGATGAACCTCTTACCGGATTGGATCCTAACCAGATTGATGAAATGAAAGAACTCCTGCTCACTTTGGGCAAAGAAAAAGCTATTTTATTCTCTTCCCACACACTTGCAGATGTTTCGTCCATTTGTTCCCGGATCATCATTATTAACAAAGGAGTGATTGTGTTGGACAAACCGGGTTGTGAAATTGAGGATTTACAGAAGACATTTAGAGAACTTACGGGTTATTAGTGTATTCTATAAATATTGTGAGCAAGTATGATTAGTTCCTATGTTATTGGACTAAATAAACCTGTTCTTTGTCATAAATTGTAAAAAATACATACCACTGTGTGTTTTTACTACGCTTAAAACTAGTGTAAAACATATTTTTTCCATATTTAGAGAAATAATCGGGAGCAATTTTTTTATGTTTATTTGGTAAAGAGACTGTAATCTCCGTTACCAGATCTTTAACATACTTCGTTGCGCTTTCTTTAAACCCAAAATATTCTTTCTGATATAGAATTTCCGCCAATTTATAAAGATATTCTTCAATTTCAGGCAAAAAAAGAACTTTCATTTGTCAAACAATTTTTCTATACGAGGAATTACTTTTTTCAAAAGTTCTTCTCCTGTAATAGCTCGCGCCAAGTTTTCTTCTGAAGAGAGATGTTTTTCTCCGGAAAGAATAAAAGTATCTGTTTTGCCTCTTTGTATTACTATCTTTTCTGTCATAGACATATCAAGATATTTTTTCATGTTATTACGCAATTCTGCAGGGCTTATGACTATCATAGATTATTGAATTTAACACACAAGAATATACAAAAAAACAATTTCCATTTAATTTAGCAACCCGTAACTTTTTCTATTACTTGCGGAAAATACTCATACTCCAATGCATGCACCTTTCCGGCCACATCCTCGGGTGTATCTGTCGGAAGAATTTCGCATTTCGCCTGAAAAATAATCTTTCCTTCGTCATAATTTTCATTCACATAGTGGATAGTAATTCCTGACTCTTTTTCATGTGCAGCAACTACGGCCTGGTGAACATGATCGCCATACATTCCCTTCCCTCCGAACTTAGGCAGTAAAGCCGGATGTATGTTAATGATTTTATCAGGAAAAGCTTTTAACAGATTTTCCGGAACTTTTAATAAGAATCCGGCCAAAACAATGAAGTCAACCTGATACTGTTGTAATAAATCTAAAACAAGAGAAGTCTCATCAAATTCTTTTCTGGTGAAGGTAAATGAAGGAATTCCCAACTTTTTTGCTCGTTCGTGAACAAATGCATTGACTTTATTACTTAGAATGAGAGGAAAAATAATATTTTCATTTTTTGAAAAATAATTAACAATATTCTCGGCATTAGAGCCGGAACCGGAAGCGAAAATAGCTATTTTTTTCATTATTATACTTATTTTTATGCACAAAAAATCGTTTTTTGTGCAGTTTTATGTAATTTTTTTTTTTAGTTTCAAGAATATTGCTTTCCTTTGCACTGCAAAATTAAAAAGTATACTCATAATTATTAATTTAAATCGAAAAATTATGTCTGAAATTGCATCAAGAGTAAAAGCTATCATTGTTGACAAGCTTAGTGTTGAAGAAACAGAAGTTACAAACGAAGCTAGCTTTACTAATGACTTGGGAGCAGACTCTCTTGACACTGTTGAGTTGATCATGGAATTTGAAAAAGAATTTGGAATCTCTATTCCGGACGATCAAGCTGAAAAAATCGGAACAGTGGGAGATGCCATCTCTTATATTGAAGCAAATACAAAGTAAATCGCTTATTTAAACCTCCCTTATGGAATTAAAAAGAGTGGTGGTAACAGGTCTAGGTGCTGTTACTCCGTTGGGAAAGAATGTTGAACAAACATGGAATTCTCTCATCAACGGAGTAAGTGGAGCTAGACCTATTACTTTATTTGATGCATCGAAATTCAAGACTCAATTTGCCTGCGAAGTAAAAGAGTTTAACCCGGAAGAATATTTCGATCGTAAAGAAGCTAGAAAAATTGACAGATATGCTCAGTTTGGGCTCATTGCAGCCAAAGAAGCTGTAGAAGATTCAGGTTTGGACCTGGAAAAAGAAAATTTGGATAAAATCGGAGTTATATTTTCTTCAGGAATCGGAGGAATCGGCACTTTTGATCAGGAAGTAGGCTCTTACTTTAAAAACGAAGAAGCCGGTCCCAAATTCAATCCTTTTTTTATTCCCAAAATGATCAGTGATATTGCAGCCGGACGCATTTCAATGATATATGGTTTCAGAGGTCCAAATTACGGAACAGTTTCTGCATGTGCTTCTTCTACCAATGGAGCAATTGATGCTTTTAACCTGATTCGGTTAGGAAAAGCCAATGCAATTGTAACCGGAGGAGCTGAAGCTGCCATAACTGTTTCAGGAGTAGGGGGATTCAATGCTTTAACCGCATTGTCAACCCGCAATGACTCTCCGGAAACAGCCTCACGACCTTTCAGTAAAAGCCGTGACGGATTTGTGATGGGAGAAGGCGGAGTCTCCATCATTCTCGAAGAATTGGAACATGCTTTGGCCCGTGGCGCTAAAATTTATGCAGAGGTAGTTGGCGGAGGAATGTCTGCTGATGCCTATCACCTGACAGCCTCACATCCTGAAGGATTGGGAGCCATGTTGGTAATGCGTAATGCATTGGAAGATGCGGAAATGAGTCCTGACAAAATTGATTATATCAATGTACACGGAACATCTACACCTGTTGGCGACCCATCCGAATGTAAAGCAATCAAAGAAGTATTCGGCGACCATGCTTATGAGCTTAATATCAGTTCAACCAAATCAATGACAGGGCACATGTTAGGCGCTGCCGGAGCTGTTGAAGCAATGGCTTGTATCTTAGCAGTTAAGAATGACATCGTACCTCCGACAATTAATTTTACCGAAGGTGACGAAGACCCTGAAATTGATTATAAATTGAATTTTACTTTTAACAAAGCACAAAAGAGAGAAGTGAATGTTGCACTTTCCAATACATTTGGTTTCGGAGGTCACAATGCTTGTCTTATTGTTAAGAAATTCACAAAATAAGTGATCAGAAAAATCATAGAAAAGATAAGGCTTTCCCCTAAAAAAAGGAGGGAGCCTTATCTTTCTTTTTATAAAATACTGGGATTTAAGCCTAAGAATATTGAATATTATCAACAAGCATTGTTGCATAAATCAGTATCCAAGGAAGATAAAAACGGGAATTTGTCGAACAATGAACGTTTGGAATTTCTTGGCGATGCAATTTTGGATGCTATTGTTGCCGATATCGTATTCCAGAAATTCGGCAATAAAGATGAAGGATTTCTTACTAATACCCGGTCAAAAATTGTTCAAAGAGAAAGTTTGAACCGGATAGCCGTTGATTTAGGTTTGGATAAAATGATCCGTACAGCGGCTAATGCAAAAGCCCACAAAAACCATATTTATGGGAATGCATTGGAAGCCTTTATCGGAGCTATTTATCTGGACAGGGGATTTAATGCCGCAAAAATCTTTATTGAGCAAAAAATCATTGAGAACCTGAATATTGAGAAAATTGCAAAGAAAGAAGTCAACTTCAAATCCAAGCTCATAGAATGGAGCCAGAAATATAAAATAAGCCTGACTTTTGAATTGATAGAAAGTTTTACAGACGGAGACAACAATCCTGTTTTTCAAACCAAAGCCATATTGGGAGATATTCCTGTTGGGATCGGTATTGGTCATTCCAAAAAAGAATCACAACAAAATGCCGCAAAAATGTCTCTCAAGAAAATCCGTTCAGACAAAGAACTGGTTGAACGTTTAAAAGCTCAGAAAAAAGAAGTTATACAAGAAGAAGAACAAATACAAGAACCGGAAACAGCAGAAGAACAAATCATAGAATCTCAACCGGAAACAGATGAAATAACTATTGATTTTTCTGAACCGGAAAATGTTGAGAGTGAAGAATTATAAACTTCCTATTTCAACGCCTGATAAACCGAAATCAAGTAACTTTCAAAAACTCCCGGATGCCTCCAGGGCATGACATTAGTGTAAATAATAGCAATCAGATTTTCTTGGGGATCAATCGTATATTCTGTTCCGTAAGCTCCTCCCCATTTGAGAGAACCGGGAGAAATCATAGAACGTATAAAACCTCTCTCCGACATCACTTCAAAACCCAAACCGAATTGATAGGTTCCGGGAATATCAAATAATTCATTGGTTGACATCAATTCAACAGTCTTTCGTCCCAGAATTCTTTTATGATTAAATTCTCCTTTATTCAAAATCATCTGGCAGAATTTGGCATAATCTTCGATTGTTCCGGACAAACCGGCTCCTCCCCCATGATACAGTTGATCCTGGGCTAAAGGATAAATCTGATCTATTTTTGAGCGGGACAATACATAAGCGCTATCTAAAGATGTCCGTTGATAACATTTTACCAGGCGATCTTGTTTTTCTTCCGGTAAATAAAAATAAGTATCATTCATGCCCAACGGATCAAAAATCCGTTCTTTCATCAAAATATCCAAGGTTTTACCGGTAAGTACCTCAGCCAGATAACCGGCAATATCGATACTGAATCCGTAAGTGAATTTCTCACCCGGATCATGCATCAAAGGAGTTCTGGCAATTCTCTCTATCGCTTCTTTGGTTGCGATGGGTTCTTCGTAATTAATTACCCTCAATTTTTCTCCAAAACTTTGATAACTGTAGCCGGAAGTATGGGTCAATAAATGACGAATCGTAATGCTTTTATTGGCGGGACGAGTCACCAAATCCCCTTTTTCCGCACTACCGGAAACATAGACTTTAGGATTGGCAAACATAGGAAGATACTTCTCGACAGGATCGTCCAGCTTGAATTTATTTTCTTCGAAAAGAGTCATCAGCACCACAGTAGTGACAGCTTTTGTCTGAGATGCTAAACGGAAGATATCGTCTTTTTTTACCGGAATTTTATTTTCCGCATCTTTATATCCATATGAAGCGAAATGTACTATTTTCCCGTCACGGGCAATAAACGATAACGCATTGGGCATTACCCCATCATGAATATATTTAGTCAGCATGGTATCAATCCGTTGCAAACGTTCAGCATCAAATCCTACAGCTTCCGGATTATTTTCAACCACAAAACTCTGAGGATTTTTGTTCTTTTCGGTATTCGTTACCTGCTGATTACAAGCAACAACGAAAAGGATACAAAATAATGATAACAAATTCTTTTTCATGATGTAAATATTTATGTGAATTTCATAGATATCACCGGAGATATTCGCGCAATAATATAAGAAGGGATAATTAACATCAACATGGTCACCAAAAGTGTTCCGGCATTTAATAACAATACATGCCAAATATTTAAGTCAATCGGAACTGTGGTCAAATAATAGTTGACCGGATTCAATTTCAAAAATCCGAATTGTTTTTGTAAAAAACAAAGAGACAATGCAATAACATTTCCCCACAATAATCCTTTGGAAATCAGAAAGAAAGACACATACAAAAAAACTTTTCTTATGCTGGCGTTATCCTCTCCTAAAGATTTCAGGATTCCGATCATGTTAGTTCGTTCCAGAATAATGATAAGCAAACCGGAAATCATTGTAAATCCGGCAACTGTAAGCATCAGGATCAAAATAATCACAACATTCGTATCCAAAAAATCAAGCCATGAGAAAATCATCGGATTCAATTGTTTGATAGATCGGACATAAAATATATTTCCCTGCTGATCTCGCCGGTTGTTGAATACATCTGAAAATTTATCTGTTATATTGTCCAATTGATCAAAATTTTTGACCTGGATTTCGACTCCACTGACCAGACTATCATTCCATTGATTCAATCGCCTTACCTGCTTGATATCAGCGACAACGAATAGTTTATCGTATTCGGAAAAATTCGTTTGATAAATTCCTGTGATTGTAAATTTTCTGGCCCGGACTTCTTCCCCGACAAAATACGTTATAAAAGAATCTCCGAGATTAAATTTCAATTTATCCGCAAGATAAGCGGATATGAGGACATTTGTTGTAGTAGAATCTGGTTGGATGTGCAAAACATCACCTTCCTTGAGATGTTGACGGAAAAAAGCCCAATCATAATTCTGATCAACGCCTTTTACTACTATTCCCTGAAAATCTTCTTCTGTTTTAATAATTCCAGGCTTAGTTGCAAAACAGTCAACGTGTTTTACTTCGGGAGTTTGTAGAATCTCATTCAAAATAGCACCATCAACAGCAATAGGATATGTCTCATAAGATGTGTTGCTGTCAAAATTCATGATCTGGATATGTGATCCGAAACCAATGACTTTATTACTTACCTCTTTCTTGAATCCGACAATGATTGCAACAGACAATATCATCACTGCCAAACCCAATGCAATACCAATGACGGCAATGCGAACGGCCGGAGGAGATACATTTTTTTCTCCATTATTTTTGAAACGAATATGTCTAGCGATGAACAGTTCGACATTCATATGCTTCAAGCGCTTTCTCCAAAACAACAACAGCTTTTGCCAAATCTTCTTTTTTCAATACATAAGCGATTCTGACTTCATTTCTTCCCATTCCGGGAGTAATGTAAAAGCCGGAAGCCGGGGCCATAAAGACAGTTTGACCTTCATATTCAAAATCGGATAAACACCATGCACAGAACTTATCCGCATCATCTACAGGTAATCGGGCTACAGTGTAAAAAGCTCCCATAGGTATCGGAGAATAAACTCCGGGGATTCTATTTAAACTGTCAATCAGAAATTTACGACGTTCAACATATTCTTCATAAATTTCATGAAGATAATCGGATGGTGCATCTAGTGAAGCTTCCGCGGCTATTTGTCCCAATAAAGGAGGACTCAAACGAGCCTGACACAGCTTCATGACGGTATTTCGCAATTCTTTATTTTTAGTAATCAATGCTCCGATGCGAATTCCGCATTCACTATATCGCTTGGATACGGAATCGATCAATACTACATTTTCTTCTATTCCTTTCAGGTGACAGGCTGAAATATATGGAGAACCGGTATAAATAAATTCTCTGTATACCTCATCAGAGAATAGATATAAATCGTGCTTTTTCACCAACTGGCGTATTTGTTCCATCTCTGACCGTGTATAAAGATAACCGGTCGGATTATTCGGATTACAAATCATGATTCCTTTGGTGCGTTCATTGATCAATGCTTCAAATTTTTTCACATGAGGGAGCGCAAAACCTTCTTCGATAGTAGATGATACTGAACGAATTACAGCTCCAGCACTAATAGCAAATGAAATATAATTAGCATACGCCGGCTCGGGAACAATGATTTCGTCTCCGGGATTCAGACATGCTAAAAAGGCAAAAAGAACAGCCTCTGAACCTCCGGTAGTAATAATAATATCGTCCGGAGATAGTTTGATATTGTACTTGGCATAATATCCAACCAGTTTTTCCCGGTAACTCCTGATACCATCACTGGGACTGTATTCCAGAATTTTCCTGTCAATATGACTGATAGCATCAAGTGCAACCTGAGGAGTAGGTAAATCCGGTTGTCCAATATTCAAATGATATACTTTGATTCCTTTAGATTTAGCTGCATCAGCAAGCGGAACCAATTTTCGAATGGGAGATGCAGGCATTTCAATCCCACGAGTCGATATTTTAGGCATTGATCCTTCTTATTTTTAATTTTCGACAAATTTACATAATAAACCAAGAAAAAACCAAGAAAACATCATTTTCTTGGTTTTTAAAAATATCAACTAGACATAAAATTTACAAAAATCGAATCATTTTTTCTTCTTGGAATTTGTGGCATCACTTCCATAACCATAGCCATAACCGGAATGTACCGTGTTAATATCTATATCATTAGCTACCACATAAACATTTTTCAATTTATTGTTCTTCTTTATAGAATTTATAAATTCGACACTGTTTTTATGTACATAACCCAAACGACTGACATATAGCGTAACATCGCTGATCCTTTTCAAAAGGTATGTATCTGATACAACTCCAATCGGAGCCGAATCAACAATAATATAATCATACTCTTCTCTAAGATCAATGAAAAGTTCGTCTAATCGCTTTTTCATTAAAAGCTCATTGGGATTCGGAGGTATGGGACCCGCCTGAATCACATCCAAATTAGGGTGTAATCCTGAAGGTTGAATAATTTGACGATAAGTTACATCGTGATCCGACAGATAATTTGTAATACCTTTCTTTTTTGTCAAATTCATATATTCGCCCAAGCGGGGATTTCTGATATCAAGGCCTATTGCTAAAACTCGCTTTTCGGTTAAAGCAAAGCTTAAAGCTAAATTGAGACTGATGAATGTTTTTCCTTCTCCGGCAATAGTCGACGTAAGCAAAATTACTTTTTTATCCGGTTCATCCAACACAAACATCAAATTTGTTCTCAATAAACGGAACAACTCAACTACGGCAGATGTTTCCTTTGGTTTTACAACAATTTGTTCTGTACTTTTGGAATGAGGTATTTCCCCGATAATCTCGGCATTCAATAATTTTTCCAGTTCTTCTTTGGTCTCGATTTCCGTTTTAAATAAATCTTTCAGATAGAAGAAAGCAAATGGAAGTACTATTCCAATAAAAAGCAAAGCCGGAAATATTATCTTTTTCTTTGGAGCTACAGGAAATAATGACGGAGCCGGATCGTCAATTATTTTTGCTTTCGGGGAGGTAGCTGCCAGACTTAATTCGGCTTCTTCTCTTTTCTGCAACAAAAAGAGATATAAAGTTTCCTTTATCTGATGCTGCCTTTCGATCTGAACAAATTCTCTTTCCTGACGAGGAAGGGCTCTGATCCTTGAATTAGTCATTATGTCCTGTTTTTGTAAATCATTCAATATGACTTTCAAGCTATTTTTTACATTAGACAAGTTTGCAGAAATATTCTGGCGGATAGAAACTAATTGTTCATTCATCGCCTTCAACGCAGGGTTTGAAGTTGATGAGGTATTTTCTACCTGATTCCTTTCTATCAATAATTCATTATATTTAACGATAACAGCAAGTAAACCTTTATCTTCTATTCCCACAGAGGGAATCAATTTATTTTTATTGGCTTCTTCTTTGATGTAATCTGCAACACTCTCAACAACATTCAATTGAATTTGAGTCTCAACTTTCTTTTTCTCATATTCATTCATTTGCTCCAAGAACAATTTAGCTTCAGATGATATATCTGTCAACTTATTCGTTTGTTTATATTGCTCAACATCTTTTTCTACAGAAGAAAGTTCTTCGGCAATAACAGCTAACCGGCCTTTAACAAAATCGGCTGTGTTCTGTGCTATCATATTCTTGTCTTCAATTGCATCTTTGTTATACAAATTGACAATTGTATTGAGAATGTCAAGAGATTTCTGAATATTTTCAGCTGGCATTGACATTTTGATAACTGTAGTCTTTTTGCTTGTAGGCTCTATTGTAATACTTTCCAAGACATCTACAGCCATGCTGTTAGGATTCAAAATCGCAACTTCAAAATTTTCATCTTCAGCATCGGTTATTCGTGGATTTTTATCAATATTTATGTCAACCACACAAGCTTTAAATGTTGAAGGAAACTTATTTATTGTTGTTTGAAATTTCTCTTTGCCATATTCTCCTTTAATTAAATATAGCCCATTTTCTTTTGACTTAATAGAAAAAATTAGAGGTGCAATCAAACTATCAATTTTTGAAACATTAACAGGAGTAATAATGAATGGAGACATTCCATATAAATCTACAGTGCGGAGACCTCTCTTTGTTGTAACATTTACATTTAACTTTAGCTCACGAATCATATTCTTCATGAGTTTTCGTGTTGACAGTACTTCTACCTCATTATCAACATTGTTACTGGTCATAGGTCCCAAACCGATATCTGCTATTTGAGAAAGCATAAAAGAGGATGCAGACTTGGATTTATTAGCGTCTTCTCTCAACAAAATTGTTCCGGAAACTTCATAAACAGGATTCTTCTGTAAAATATAGAATATTCCACATACAAGGAAAAAGAATACACTCACTAAAAACCACTTCCAATTTTTAGTGAATATTTTTAATAACTCCCGGATATCAATTGTGCTTTCAGAATCCTCTATTTCATTTTGTTGAATTTGGTTATCCATCATTATTTTATTTTAAGGCAGTGATTGTAAGGGTAGCAACAGCAATTAACACAGACACAATAGATAGCATTAAATTTTCTGCAGCACCGATATTGGCACTATTAGCTCTGGCTTTATTGGGTTCTACATAAATCTGATCATTTTGTTTAAGATAAAAATATGGAGATAATACTAACTCCTTATCATTCAAATTAAGACGTACAAATTGAATTGTTCCATCTCCATTTTCACGTCGTAAAAGAACATTATCTCTTTTTCCATAAATAGTTAAATCACCGGCAGAAGCCAAAACATCAAAAAGATTAACCCTATCTTCCGAATATGAAAAAGTTCCGGGACGGTTTACTTCTCCAAGTACGGAAATTTTATAGTTGACAAACCGAACATTTATAATTGGTTTCTCTGTAATATATTTAGGATAAATTTCATGCATGATAAAATCTTGGGCTTCAACCCTGGTCTTTCCATTCAGGTTTAATAATCCCAATACCGGAAAATTGATATATCCATTATCATCAACAATATAAACTTGCATACCTGTGGCAGCCGTAGGAACGGAGAGGCCACTGGTTGGAGCCGGGGTCAATGGCAGATTAAATGGAAGAGCCACTACCGGATTTGTTGTATTGACTGTAATGATTAATTGATCTCGTGGCATAATTCTGGCAATATACTGTGTTTGTGCCAAGATTAACTGCTCCTGAGGTATAGTTTCAACTCCATTTATATATCTCACTTGTTTATATGAATTACATCCGGAAAGAAGTCCTATAGCAAAGGTTAAAATAATTAAATATTTCAAATTCATTCTTGTAGTTTTTTTAAGAAGATGAAACAAAAGTTTTTTATTATATTTATTAACGTTAAAGGTGAATGTTTAGTGTTTAACATTGAAAATTTAATATCTGATTTCTCAACTTTCAATATTAATCTTAAACAAAATATCATTACGCTTCACCAAACGGACCTAAAATCGGAGGTGCAAATCCTTCACCCTGAAGCTTGATTTCCCCAAACTGAGATTCGTATTTTTTTATATTATCATTCAATGCCATCAACAATCTTTTGGCATGTTCGGGAGTTAATATTATCCTTGATTTTACTTTTGCCTTGGGGAAATTAGGAACAACACGAATAAAATCAACAACAAATTCCGATGAAGAATGGGCAATAACTGCTAAATTAGAATAAGTACCTTGAGCAATCTCATCACTCAATTCTATTTGCATTGGATTATTTGGTTCATTATTATTATTTTCCATACAAAAAATAATTAACATAAATGGTACGGAACAAGATCCGTACCATTTACATTTGATTTATTAATCTTCATTAATCATCCCGCTGGGAATTCTACGACTGTAATGGGCTCTATCAAAATCATCTTTGGCTCCGACAATCAATCGATCATATTCACGTAAGCCTGTTCCTGCCGGAATTAAATGACCACAAATTACATTTTCTTTCATTCCTTCCAACCTGTCGACCTTACCATTGATTGCGGCTTCGTTCAACACTTTGGTAGTTTCCTGGAATGATGCTGCTGACATAAAGCTTGTGGTTTGTAATGCAGCACGAGTAATACCTTGTAATATCTGATTAGCTGTAGCTGGGATAGCATCCCGAACTTCAACAAGTTTCATGTCACGGCGTTTCAATGCACTATTTTCATCTCTTAACTTACGGGCGGTAACTATTTGTCCGACTTTAAGATTAGGAGAATCTCCGGCATCTATAACGACTTTTTTACCCCAAGTACGATCATTTTCTTCCATTACATCCTGTTTGTCAACAATTTGTTGTTCCAGGAAGCGTGTGTCTCCAGGCTCTACAATTTCGACCTTACGCATCATCTGACGAACAATAACTTCGAAGTGCTTATCGTTAATTTTCACACCCTGAAGGCGGTATACATCCTGAACCTCGTTCACAATATATTCCTGCACCGCAGTCGGACCGCTGATAGCCAAAATATCAGAAGGAGTGGTAGCTCCATCCGAAAGAGGAGTCCCCGCACGTACATAGTCATTTTCCTGAACAAGCAATTGTTTGGATAAAGGAACCAGATATGCCTTATTCTCTCCCGTTTTAGACGTAACGATTATCTCACGGTTTCCTCGTTTAATTTTACCGAACGAAACTTCTCCGTCAATTTCAGAAACAACAGCCGGATTCGATGGATTTCTGGCTTCGAACAATTCGGTAACACGAGGAAGACCTCCCGTGATATCACCAGCTTTACCAACTGCACGAGGAATTTTCACCAACACGTCTCCAGCCTTAATCATGTCATTTTCGTCTTTAATAACGTGAGAACCAAGTGGCAAGTTATAATTTTTCAAAACCTGGCCATTCTCTCCAACAATCTGAGCCGAAGGTATTTTTGTTTTATCTCTGGATTCTATGATAATTTTTTCCTTCAAACCGGTTTGTTCATCCGATTCTATTTTGAAGGTAATATTTTCGATAACATTATCAAATGTGATGCGGCCGGCAACTTCAGATACAATTACAGCATTGAATGGGTCCCATTCAATGATTAAATCACCTTTTACGACCTTATCTCCACTTTTGAAATAAAGTTTAGAACCGTATGGAATGTTATGTGTATGTAAAATGATTTTTGTATGTACATCCACAATTCTCAATTCGGCCAGACGACTTACTACAATTTGGACTTTCTTTCCACTTTCGTCAACAGAATCAACAGTTCTCAACTCATCAATTTCGAGAACTCCATCATATTTGGAAGTCACATTATTTTCTGCCGCAATATTGGACGCAATACCTCCCACGTGGAATGTACGCAAAGTCAACTGTGTACCAGGCTCACCGATAGATTGCGCTGCGATAACACCAACAGCTTCTCCCTTTTGAACCATCTGATTGGTTGCCAGGTTACGTCCGTAACATTTGCCACAAACTCCTTTCTTTGATTCACAAGTAAGTACCGAACGTATCTCAACTCTTTCTATAGGAGAATCCTGAATAATCCTGGCTTTATCTTCTGTAATTTCTTCTCCGGATTCTACAATCAACTTACCTGTTGTCGGATGTTGAATATCATGAACTGATACACGGCCCAATATTCTTTCATATAAAGAAGCAACGATTTCTTCATTGTTTTTCAAATCAGTCGCTACCAAACCACGTAATGTTCCACAGTCTTCCTCATTAATGATCACATCATGAGAAACATCCACAAGACGGCGGGTTAAATAACCGGCATCGGCTGTTTTTAAAGCTGTATCCGCAAGACCTTTGCGAGCACCGTGGGTAGAAATAAAGTATTCCAACACTGACAAACCTTCTTTAAAGTTGGAAAGAATCGGGTTTTCAATAATTTGTCCGCCTTCTGCTCCGCTTTTCTGAGGTTTTGCCATCAATCCACGCATACCGGACAGCTGACGAATCTGTTCTTTAGATCCACGGGCTCCGGAGTCAAGCATCATATATACAGAATTAAATCCCTGATCATCAGTAGAAAGTTGCTTCATCAATATATTCGACAAACGGGAGTTGACATGTGTCCATGTATCAATGATTTGGTTATAACGTTCATTGTATGTAATGAACCCCATATTGTAGTTGGCCATTATTTGTTCAACTTCGTCATACCCTTCACTTACAAGTACTTCTTTTTCTTCCGGAATAATCACGTCTTCCAGATTGAAAGACAAACCTCCGCGGAATGCCATATAATATCCCAGATCTTTGATCTCATCGAGGAATTGAGCAGTTTTTGCAACTCCACAAACCTTGATAACATTACCGATGATGTCTCTCAAAGATTTTTTGGAAAGAACTTCATTTACATATCCCACTTCGGCAGGAACACATTCATTGATCATTACACGGCCAACGGAAGTTTCACGCATTACTGTGACGATATCTCCATTTTCGTCCAAATCTTTTACATAAACCTTAATCAAGGCATGAATATCTACTTTTCCTTCATTATAGGCAATTGTAGCTTCTTCAGGTCCGTAAAAAATAAGACCTTCACCTTTGGCTCCCGGGCGTATTTTAGTTATATAATACAAACCAAGTACCATGTCCTGAGAAGGAACTGTAATAGGAGCTCCATTAGCAGGGTTCAAAATATTATGAGATGCAAGCATCAACATTTGAGCTTCAAGTATCGCTTCATTTCCTAACGGAAGGTGAACGGCCATCTGGTCACCGTCAAAGTCAGCGTTGAATGCAGTACATGAAAGTGGGTGGAGTTGAATTGCTTTGCCTTCAATCAATTTAGGTTGGAAAGCCTGTATCCCTAAACGGTGCAATGTCGGGGCACGGTTCAACAACACAGGATGTCCTTTCATCACATGCTCCAGGATATCCCAAACAACAGGTTCTTTACGATCAACAATTTTCTTTGCTGACTTCACTGTTTTTACAATACCACGTTCTATCAATTTACGAATAACGAAGGGCTTGTAAAGTTCCGCCGCCATATTTTTAGGCAAACCGCACTCGTGCATTTTCAATTCGGGACCAACAACGATAACCGAACGAGCAGAATAATCAACACGTTTACCCAAAAGGTTTTGACGGAAACGACCTTGTTTTCCTTTCAAACTGTCAGAAAGAGATTTTAACGGACGATTCGCATCTGTTTTAACAGCACTGGATTTACGGGAGTTATCAAATAATGAATCAACAGCTTCCTGAAGCATACGTTTTTCGTTACGAAGAATCACTTCCGGAGCTTTGATGTCAATCAGTCGTTTCAAACGATTATTCCTGATAATTACCCTTCTGTAAAGGTCGTTCAGGTCAGATGTTGCAAAACGGCCTCCATCCAATGGAACCAAAGGTCTTAATTCAGGTGGAATTACAGGAACTACCTTCACAATCATCCATTCCGGGCGATTTCTACCTTTAGATGAACGGAAAGATTCTACAACCTGAAGTCTTTTTAAGGCTTCATTTTTACGTTGTTGAGAAGCATCATTTCCTGCTTTATGACGTAATTCATAAGAAAGTGAATCCAAATCCAAGCGTGCCAATAAATCAAAAACGGCTTCCGCTCCCATCTTAGCAATAAACTTATTGGGATCAGAATCTTCCAAAAATTGGTTGTCTTTTGGAAGTGCATCCATGACTTCATTATATTCGTCTTCCGAAAGAAGATCATAAACAGCCCGGCCTTCAGCGATTCCCGGTTGTATCACAACATATCGCTCATAGTATATAACCGAATCCAGTTTTTTGGTAGGTAGTCCTAACAGATATCCTATTTTATTAGGAAGGGAACGGAAATACCAGATATGGGCAACTGGTACAACCAAATGAATATGTCCCATACGCTCACGACGGACTTTCTTTTCTGTTACTTCAACGCCACATCTATCGCAAACAATTCCTTTATAACGGATTCTTTTATATTTTCCGCAATGACATTCATAATCTTTTACAGGACCGAAAATCCGTTCACAAAATAAACCATCTCTTTCCGGTTTATAAGTACGATAGTTAATCGTTTCCGGTTTTAATACTTCACCGCTGGAGTTAGCTAAAACTTCATCCGGAGATGCCAAACCAATTGAAATTTTTGAAAAACTACTTTTTATTTTATTGTCTTTTCTAAAAGCCATATTAAAAAAGTTAAGAGTGAAGAGTGAAGAATTCTTAGTTCTTCGCTCTTAGTTCTTCACTTAATTTTATTCTAAGTTAACACTCAAACCAAGACCTTTCATCTCGTGAAGCAATACATTCAAGGATTCCGGAATACCTGGTATCGGCATAGGATCTCCTTTTACAATAGCTTCATATGCTTTTGAGCGTCCGACAACATCATCTGATTTGATGGTAAGAATCTCCTGAAGGATGAAAGATGCACCGAAAGCTTCCAGCGCCCAAACTTCCATTTCTCCAAAACGTTGACCTCCAAATTGAGCTTTACCTCCCAATGGTTGTTGTGTTATCAATGAATATGGGCCGATAGAACGGGCATGCATTTTATCATCAACCATGTGTCCTAACTTCAACATATAAATGATACCTACTGTAGCCGGCTGGTCGAATCTTTCTCCGGTGCCTCCGTCATACAGATAAGTTTTTCCATAACGAGGAATGCCTGCTTTATCTGTCCACTTATCCAAATCTTCCAGGGAAGCCCCGTCAAAAATAGGAGTTGCAAACTTAACATTCAATTTTTGTCCGGCCCAGCCAAGAACAGTTTCGAAAATCTGTCCAAGGTTCATACGTGATGGCACACCCAACGGATTCAGAACGATATCAACCGGTGTTCCGTCTTCCAGGAACGGCATATCTTCTTCACGTACAATTCTGGATACAATACCTTTATTTCCGTGGCGTCCGGCCATTTTATCTCCGACTTGAAGTTTTCTTTTCTTGGCGATATAAACTTTGGCCATTTGAATGATTCCTGTTGGAAGTTCATCTCCGATTGTAACATCAAATTTTTGTCTTCTCAACTCGGCATCCAATTCTTTATATTTTTTCAGATAATTGACAATCACATCACGGATCATGTCATTTTTTTCATTATCTGCAGTCCATTTACTTACCTGAATGGTAGAGTAATCCAACTTATTTAAGTCTTCTTTCAGGAATTTAGCGCCTTTGGGAATCAACTCGGTATTCATGAAGTCTTTGACTCCCTGAGAAGTTTTTCCCTCAGTTATTTTATGCAACTTATCTACCAGAATTCCTTTCAGTTTGACCATTTTTTCTTCGTACTCTTCATCTAATTTCGGAAGGATCGCTTTATCGGCCAGTCTTGATTTTCTTTTCTTAATTGCTTTTGAGAACAGACTTGTACCGATAACCACACCACTAAGAGACGGAGAGGCTTTCAAAGAAGCATCTTTTACATCACCAGCTTTATCTCCAAAAATAGCACGAAGCAATTTTTCTTCAGGAGAAGGGTCCGATTCACCTTTCGGAGTTATTTTTCCAATAAGGATATCTCCCGGCTGTACCCTGGCTCCGATTCGGATGATACCATTTTCATCCAGGTCTTTTGTAGCATCTTCACTTACATTCGGAATATCCGAAGTTAATTCTTCAACACCACGTTTTGTTTCACGGACTTCAAGGATATATTCGTCCACATGAACAGAAGTGAAAATATCCTCACGAACAATCCGTTCATTGATTACGATCGCGTCCTCAAAGTTATATCCTTTCCAAGGCATGAAAGCAACTTTCAGGTTTTTACCCAAAGCCAACTCTCCATTCTCGGTAGAATAACCTTCCGTTAATATCTGTCCTTTAACAACTCTATCTCCTCTCCGGCAAATCGGACGAAGATCGACAGTTGTACTTTGATTCGTTTTTCTAAATTTAGGAATAGAATATGATTTTATTGCAGAGTCAAAATTGACAAAATTTTCTGTTTCTGTACGATCATATTTTATATCTATACGGGTTGCATCTACATAGATGACCTCTCCTGGCCCTTCTGCCGTGATCTGAGTTCTTGAATCCCTGATTAATTGACCCTCGATACCGGTACCAACAACAGGAGATTCAGCCCTTAACAACGGAACTGCCTGACGCATCATGTTAGATCCCATCAATGCACGGTTTGCATCGTCATGTTCAAGGAATGGAATCAAAGATGCTGCAATAGACGCAATCTGAGTAGGAGAAACGTCCATCAACTGCACCTCACTCTTCTCTATGACCGGATAATCGGCATCCTGACGAGCTTTTACTCTTTCATTGATAAATGTTCCGTCTTCATTCAATGGAGCATTTCCCTGAGCAATTAATTTATCTTCTTCTTCCTCTGCTGTAAGATAAACAACGCCGGATTCTGCGATATCCACCTTAGCATTTTCTACTTTGCGATAAGGGGTTTCAATAAATCCTAAATCATTAATTTTTGCATAAACACATAAGGAAGAAATCAAACCGAGGTTCGGCCCTTCAGGAGTTTCAATCGGACACAAACGTCCATAGTGTGTATAGTGTACGTCGCGCACCTCAAATCCGGCTCTCTCACGAGATAAACCGCCAGGACCTAAAGCCGACATACGGCGTTTGTGTGTAATTTCTGCCAAAGGATTGGTTTGATCCATAAACTGTGATAATGCATTTGTTCCAAAGAAAGAATTCACCACAGAGGAAATTGTTTTTGCATTAATCAAGTCTATTGGGGTAAAGACTTCATTGTCTCGCACATTCATTCTTTCACGAATGGTACGAGCCATACGAGCCAGCCCGATGCCAAATTGATTATATAATTGTTCGCCAACAGTACGCACACGACGATTGCTCAAGTGGTCAATGTCGTCCACATTTGTTTTTGAATTAATCAATTCGATCAAATATTTAATAATTTCAATGATATCTTCTTTTGTAAGTACCTTTACATCTACACTGGTTGTCAGGTTCAATTTTTTATTGATCCTGTAACGACCTACTTCCCCAAGATCATATCTCTTTTCAGAGAAGAATAAGTTCTGGATTACTTCACGGGCACTTGCATCATCAGCCGGATCGGCATTACGCAATTGACGGTAAATGTAAACAACAGCATCTCTTTCCGAGTTACTTGGGTCTTTTTGTAAAGTATTATAAATGATGGCATAATCAGAAAGCAGTTGATCTTCTTTATGTAAAAGAATGGTGTGTACTCCTGACTCGATAATTTCATCGACATGCTCTTCCTGTAGAATAGTTTCACGATCAATAATTACTTCATTACGTTCGATAGAAACTACTTCGCCGGTATCTTCGTCAACAAAATCTTCCACCCACGATTTCAATACACGGGCAGCTAATTTACGACCAATCACATTCGACAGATTAGTCATATTTACCTCGACTTCTTCCGCCAAATTGAATATTTCAAGAATATCCTTGTCGCTTTCAAATCCGATGGCACGTAACAAAGTTGTTACCGGTAATTTCTTTTTTCTATCGATATAAGCATACATCACATTGTTTATATCGGTAGCAAATTCTATCCAGGAACCTCTGAATGGAATGATTCTTGCAGAATAAAGTTTAGTACCGTTTGTATGAATACTTTGTCCGAAGAAAACACCGGGAGAACGATGTAATTGCGAAACAACTACACGTTCGGCTCCATTAATGACAAAAGTTCCCTTTTCTGTCATATAAGGTATCGGACCCAAATAAACATCTTGAATTACGGTATCAAAATCTTCATGATCAGGATCTGTACAATAAAGTTTCAACTTTGCCTTTAAGGGAACGCTATAAGTCAATCCTCTTTCAACACATTCCTCTATTGTGTAACGAGGAGGATCTATGTAATAATCCAAAAACTCTAAAACAAAATTGTTCCGAGTATCTGCGATAGGAAAATTTTCTGCAAATACCTTATACAAACCCTCGTTTTTCCTCTTTTCGGGGGGAGTATCTAACTGAAGAAAGTCTTGGAATGACTTCAATTGAACTTCAAGGAAATCCGGGTATGCAAGAGGATTTTTGATTGAAGCGAAATTTATTCTTTTATTATCGGCTGTTGAAGACATTTATTGAAGATTTTGAACTTGTTATTTTTGTTCTTGTAATAAAGACTGCGAGACGTTGAAAGTTTCTGTAGATAAAATGATAGTATTAAAGGCAAATTACAATTTAATTCCTATTTAATTACCATAAAAAAGTTTCAACAATATATAAGACGAAAAGGTTAAGAACCTCCAGATTTGAAGATTCTTAACCAAAACCCATATCAAAGGGAAATTTTATTTAAGCTCAACTTCAGCTCCAGCTTCTTCTAATTGTTTTTTCAATGCATCAGCTTCATCTTTAGCAACACCTTCTTTAAGGTTGCTAGGAGCACCGTCAACTAAATCTTTTGCTTCTTTCAAGCCAAGGCCTGTAAGTTCTTTTACTAATTTAACGATTGCCAATTTGTTTGCACCTGCAGATTTCAATACAACATCAAATGATGTTTTTTCTTCAACAACAGGAGCACCGGCAGCAGCAGGAGCAGCAACAGCAACAGCGGCGGCAGCAGGTTCAATACCATATTCGTTTTTCAAAATTTCAGCAAGTTCGTTAACTTCTTTTACAGTCAAGTTGACTAATTGTTCAGCAAAAGCTTTTAAATCTGCCATTTTTGTATAATTTTAATTGTTTATTACTAATTTGTTTTGAAAGAATTAAAATATTAAAAAGAAAAATTCATTTTCAATTTTCAATTCTCAATTGAATTTTATCTTTCTGAAAGTGTTTTCAACACTCCAGTGATGGTTTGACCACCTGATTGAAGAGCAGAAACAACATTCTTCGCAGGCGATTGCAACAATGCAATAACATCTCCGATAAGTTCGTTCTTACTCTTGATATTAACGAGATCATTGAGGAATTGACCGCCAACATAAAAGCTTTCTTGAACATATGCAGCTTTCAATTTAGGAACATCTGTTCCTTTTGAAAATTCTTTGATCAATTTAGCGGGAGCATTAGCAGAAGCACACAGCATCAAAGCCGTATTTCCTTTCAATGAAGAATTCAGTTCAGAAAAATCTGTTCCAACTGTCTCGAGGGCTTTTTTCAAAAGAGTGTTTTTTACAACCACTAATTTGATTTCGTTTTTAGAACACTCTCTTCTCAATGCACTTGTTTTTTCTGCATTCAATGTTGCAATATCAGTAACATAGAAGTTTCCGTATTCTTTAACCGTGCCAGCAATTTTTTCAATTATAGCGCTTTTTTCTTCCTTTCTCATAATTCAATTGTTTTAATTTTCATCAACTGATTTGGGGTCAATTTTAATACCCGGGCTCATTGTACTTGAAAGAAAAACGCTCTTAATGTATGTACCTTTTGCTGCTGATGGTTTCAATTTAATCAAAGTATTGATAAACTCTTTTGCATTATCATTGATTTGCTCGGGAGTAAAAGAAACTTTACCAATAGAAGTATGAACAATACCGGTTTTATCAACTTTGAAATCAATTTTACCTTGTTTTACTTCTTTTACGGCGCTAGCCACATCATTGGTAACAGTTCCGCTTTTAGGGTTTGGCATCAAACCACGAGGTCCTAATACGCGACCTAAAGCACCTATTTTACCCATTATAGCCGGCATTGTAATGATGACATCAATATCTGTCCAGCCTCCTTTGATTTTTTCAATATACTCATCAAGCCCTACATGTTCAGCACCTGCTTCTTTTGCAGCCGCTTCTTGTTCAGGAGTACATAATACGAGAACCCTGATTTGTTTACCTGTTCCGTGAGGTAAAGAGACAACGCCTCTTACCATTTGATTAGCCTTACGAGGATCGACACCTAATCTGACATCTACGTCAACAGAAGCATCAAATTTAGTAGTTGTAATTTCCTTCACTAAACCAGAAGCCTCTTTAAGAGTGTACAACTTCCCGTCCTCAATTTTACTTAAAGCTAACTTTTGATTTTTTGTAAGTTTACTCATATCTCAAATTGAAGTTAATTAATTATTAAACGGGAAAGATCCTTTTACTGCAATACCCATACTTCTCGCTGTACCTGCAACCATTTTCATAGCTGATTCCAACGTGAAACAGTTCAAATCTACCATCTTATCTTCTGCTATAGTTTTCACCTGATCCCAAGTAATTTCTGCAACCTTCTTACGATTAGGCTCTGCAGAACCGCTTTTTTGTTTTGTTACTTCCAGTAACTGAATTGCAACAGGGGGTGTTTTTACAACAAAATCAAAAGATTTATCAGCATAGTAAGTTATTATTACTGGTAATACTTTACCTGCTTTGTCTTGGGTTCTGGCATTAAATTGTTTGCAAAACTCCATGATATTGACACCCTTCGAACCCAAAGCAGGCCCTACAGGGGGAGAAGGGTTTGCAGCTCCTCCTTTTATTTGCAATTTAATCTGTCCTGCAATTTCTTTTGCCATTTTAATAAAATTTAGATTATAACACTACGAATAACCAAACAAGAAAACAATAGATTGACCTCGTAACTTGTCAACCTACCACTTTTTCAACTTGTGTGTAACCAAGTTCAAGGGGAGTTTTCCGACCGAAAATTTTCACCATAACTTTTAGTTTTTTCTTCTCAGTATTGATTTCCTCGATTATACCGGTGAAACCACTGAAAGCACCAAAAGCAACCTTCACGGTTTCTCCCACATAATATTGAATATCCATTTCTTCCGATTGTTCCTGAAGTTCATCAACCGTACCAAGGATACGATTAACTTCAGATTGACGAAGCGGAACAGGATTATCTATCCCTCCAAGGAATCCAATAATATTAGGAATGTTGCGAAGGCGGTGGGCAACTTCTCCAACAAGCGAAGCCTCTACAATAACATAACCTGGAAGATAAGCCCTTTCTTTTATGCTTTTCTTTCCATTACGTACCGTAACGACTTTTTCTGTCGGAATAATTACCTGATACACGAAATCTTTCAAATCTGTATTTTTAATTTCAGCTTCGAGATATTCTTTGATCTTATTCTCCTTCCCGCTAACTGCTCGAAGGACATAGAATTTTCTTTCAACTTCAGACATCTCTCAAAACCTCCTATTAAAGTACTTTATACAAAAATTTCATGACATTTTCGAAACCAAAATCAATGATAAAAACCATGGCTGCTAGTATCAGGGAAGCAACTAACACAACAACAGCACTATTTGAAAGCTCCTGTCTTGTTGGCCAAGAAACTTTATAAACCAATTCGTTATAAGCTTCTTTTACGTATTTGATTATTTTTTTCATCTATTATTCATATAGATTTATGCACGGGTTGAGAGACTCGAACTCCCGACACCTGGTTTTGGAGACCAGTGCTCTACCAACTGAGCTAAACCCGTAGTTCAATTGACAATTGAAAATTAACAATTAAAATTATACTTCTACAAAATTCACTGTCAATTGTCAATTGTCAATTGTCAATTTATTCAATGATTTCAGTAATCTGACCTGCACCTACTGTACGACCTCCTTCACGGATAGCGAAACGAAGACCTTCGCTACAAGCAACCGGGTAGATCAAGTCTACAGTAATTGTCAAGTTATCACCTGGCATTACCATTTCAGTTCCTTCAGGAAGAGTGATTTCTCCTGTAACATCCAATGTACGGATGTAGAATTGAGGGCGATATTTGTTATGGAATGGAGTATGACGACCACCTTCTTCTTTTTTCAAGATATACACCTCAGCTTTAACTTTAGTATGAGGTTTCACTTTGTTCGGGTGGGTAATAACCATACCACGTTTGATTTCATCTTTGTCGATACCACGAAGCAAAAGGCCTACGTTATCACCAGCCTGACCTTCATCAAGGATTTTACGGAACATTTCAACTCCGGTAACAACTGATTTTTTACCTTCGGCACCTAAACCGATGATTTGTACTTCTTCACCAGTTTTGATGATACCTGTTTCGATACGACCTGTAGCAACTGTACCACGACCTGTGATAGAGAATACGTCTTCAACCGGCATCAAGAATGGTTTGTCAACATCACGTGGAGGAAGTGGAATCCAAGTATCCACTGCATCCATTAATTCCATGATTTTTTCTTCCCATTGTGGGATTCCGTTCAAACCTCCTAATGCTGAACCTTGAATAACAGGAGTATTGTCTCCATCGAATTCATAGAAAGAAAGAAGCTCTCTCATTTCCATTTCAACGAGTTCCAACATTTCAGCATCTTCAACGATATCACATTTGTTCATGAAAACAACCAGTTTAGGTACGTTTACCTGACGAGCCAAAAGGATGTGCTCACGAGTTTGAGGCATCGGACCATCAGTAGCAGCAACCACAATAATAGCACCGTCCATCTGAGCAGCACCAGTTACCATGTTTTTAACGTAGTCGGCGTGACCCGGACAGTCTACGTGAGCATAGTGACGATTAGCTGTTTGGTATTCAACGTGAGAAGTGTTGATAGTAATACCTCTTTCTTTTTCTTCCGGAGCATTATCAATTTGATCGAATGATCTTACTTCAGAAAGACCTTTTTTTGCTAATACTGTAGTAATAGCAGCAGTCAAAGTAGTTTTACCATGGTCAACGTGACCAATTGTACCGATGTTAACGTGAGGCTTCGACCGGTTAAAATGTTCTTTTGCCATAATTTAAAATGATTCTTTATTTGATTAATGATTTTTCTTGAAACTAAGAACCAAGAGTGAAGAGTGAAGAATAGAATAACCGATTCTTAACTCTTAGTTCTTAACTCTTAACTTTACTGAGCCGATGACGGGAATTGAACCCGTGACCTCTTCCTTACCAAGGAAGTGCTCTACCTCTGAGCTACATTGGCAATAGAGCGGAAGACGGGACTCAAACCCGCGACCCTCAGCTTGGAAGGCTAATGCTCTATCGACTGAGCTACTTCCGCAATTTAAGTGAAAAGTTAAAAACTAAAAATGAAAAAAAATTTATGATCCTTAAATTTTTCGTTTTTCACTTTTAACTTTTCTTTTTTTTGTGGGCAGTGATGGATTCGAACCACCGAAGACGTAAGTCAGCTGAGTTACAGTCAGCCCCATTTGGCCACTCTGGTAACTACCCCTAAAATTCGAGCCTCTTGTCGGATTCGAACCAACGACCCCGAGATTACAAATCACGTGCTCTGGCCAACTGAGCTAAAGAGGCATAAAAAGCCGTTTCTCCCTTAAATTTAGGCGAAACGGCTGCAAAGTTACATATAAATATTTTTATATACAAATATAAATTTGGATTTTTTATTTAGCCCTTTGTTTTTCTTTAAACTTCACTAATTGTTTTTGCAAAGCTTCAATCGCTTCGTCCACAGAAGCCTCGAATGTATCTGTGATTTTTTCTGCAAAAAATTCCTGACTTGGTACTATTAACTTGATGGAAGCCTCCTTGTTATTCGCAGTTTCAGGCTTTACTACTTTAAGGGTAATCTCTGCAGAAATTATTCCATCATGGAATCTTTCCAATTTACCAACTTTTTTATTTACGAACTCTTCCAATTGTTGACTTGTGTCAAAATGAATAGATTGAATTCTTACTTCCATAATTACCTCCTTGATTTTAGGCTCTGGGGTGAGCCTGGTGATACACTTTTTTTAACTCTTCAAAGGTTGTATGTGTATAAACTTCGGTTGATGATAAACTTGCATGTCCTAACAATTCTTTTACAGCATTTAAATCCGCACCGTTGTTCAACATACTTGTTGCAAATGTGTGCCTCAGGACATGAGGACTTCGTTGAGAAAGACCTGGAATTTCAAGTAACTTTTTCTTGACAATCCAATAAACAACCGAATTACTAAGAGATTTTCCGTTTTTTCTTACAAAAAAAGAATTGTTTTCTCGTATTTCCACTTGCTGGTCTCTCATATCTATATAATTTAAAATAGATTTTTTCAATTCTTCTGCAAAAGGAATAATCCGTTGTTTATTTCTTTTTCCTGTTACTTTTATTGTATTTGTCCCAAAATCTACATTCATATCTTTCAAACCAACCAGTTCTGCACATCTCATCCCTGTCAGATAAAACATCTCAAGAATGGTTTTATCCCGTAATCCTTCAAAATCCTCAGAATAATCAAATTCATCAAGGATAAAATCCATGTCTTTATTTCTAACAAAATTCGGGAGAGATTTGTTTGCTTTTGGGCCGGAAACTTTTTTCAAAGGATTATCTTTTATTATTTCTAGTTTTTGAAGATATTTGAAAAAAGATTTTAGAGAGCTCAATTTCCGGTTTACAGATCGAGGAGAATATTTTTTTTTCAACAATTCTACAACCCACTGTCTTATCAAAGATGAATCAATAATTTCCGGATCAAATTTTTCACCTTTACATAAAATGAAATCCTGAAATTGATTCAAATCGTTTTGATATGAAAAAACCGTATGAGAAGAATAGCTCTTCTCATGACGGATATATTGTAAGAATGTTTCTATCAACATGAAATCGTTGCCTCAAGTTTCTGCAACGAATATAAGAAAAATTTATTGAACTGACAAAAATCTGAAGAAATTTTCAATCTTCAGCACGTTGCAATTTTTGCACGTAAACGGCATGCATTTTTTGTTTCCTTTTTTCTATAGAAGGTTTTGCAAAAGCTTGTCTTCTTCTAAGTTCTTTAACCACACCTGTTTTCTCAAACTTTCTTTTGAATTTCTTCAAGGCTCTTTCTATATTTTCGCCTTCTTTTAATGGTACTATAATCATATTTTTTAAATAAAAATACATTCATGTGTTTTATACATTGAATGTTTATGAATATGGAATTAATTTATTTTATTGATAAATAATCAAATAATTGTAAAATTACATGATTGTAAAATTGCGATGCAAAATTAGTACTTTTTTACAACAAACAAAATATTGGGTGAAAGTTTTTAAATTTATTTGACCGCGATTTTTTTAATTGACACAATTTTCATATTCTACAAACTATACTTGCATATTGTTTTTTTTGGAAAAGACCATATGAACTAAGAAGGGACTATCTTAAAAGTGAAATTATAACACGAAATACACAGAACACACAGAAATTCATTATTTATACATTTTTATAACATACTCATATTCAGTTTAAAATAAAAATCAATCTGCGCTTTTCTGTGTAATCCGTTTCATCTGTGTGCTATTGATCTGCTTTTGAGGCAGTCTCTTTGTCGTGCGTAAACCAATTGAGTTCGTCGAACGTTGTTTCTTAATTTTTCACTCTTAGTTCAATTAGGTCACGCGATAAACCTTTCCTTACTTTTCAACGTTTTAGCCTTATATTTTAAAACTAAGGTTATGAAATCAACCAGTATCCGTCTCAAGTTCCGTCCTTCCACCCTTCCCGGTCGTGAAGGTTCGCTTTTCTTCCAGTTCATCCGCAACCGGGAGGTTAAGGTATTAACTACCCAGTATAAACTTTTCCCTGAGGAATGGAATCCCCGCTTGGAAAAAGTCAAGCTTGGGTGTTCCACTCCTTTGCGGGAAGCTCATTTACAAAAACTATCTTCCGATCTTTCCTGCGAGCGAGAAAATCTGGAAAGTAATGTCCGTTATTTGGAAAAATCCGAAAACTTCAATCTCTCAATGTTTGTTGAGCATTACCGCCGGAACAACAGTTGTTGCCTGCTTTCGATTCTTGCTTTGGAATTGGAACAAATGCTCCTGCAATCCGGCCGTATCCGTACCGCCCGTGCTTACCGGGATGCCGCGCGCAATTTCATCCGATTCAATGGAGGTCAGGATTTTCCTTTGGAACAACTTGATAGTATCCGTATAAAAGGATATGAAACCTGGATGAAATTCAAAGGCAATAAGCAGAACACTACTTCCTTCTACATGCGCAACTTGCGTATGATCCATAAAGCTGCCGTAGAAAGACGGTTAATTGCTTCTCCGAATGAAGACATCTTCGCCCATGTTTTTACCGGCGTAGCCAAGACAAAGAAACGTGCGGTAAAACAGGAAGTATTCAAGGAACTTGCAGCAATGGATCTTTCCATGTCTTTATCCATAAATGAGAAGAATGAGGAAAAAGAAAAGGAAATCAACAAACTCGAATTTTCCCGAGACATTTTCCTGTTAAGTTTTTACCTCCGCGGTATTTCCTTTATTGACATGGCTTATTTAAAAAAGAAAGATTTGAAAAATGGTATCATTACTTACAAGCGTCATAAAACCGCTCAAACTTTGGAAATAGCTTTGACTCCTGAAATGAAGGAAATCATTGATCGTTATTCCAATTTCTGCAATAATCCGGATTATCTTCTCCCCATTTTGGAAAAAGACGATAGCCGCAAGTCTTACGAAAATGCCTTGAAAAAGCAGAATGAAAACTTAAAGAAATTGTCCAAACGATTAAATCAGGAAGAGCACCTGACGACTTACGTCACCCGCCATTCCTGGGCGAGCATTGCCAGGAAACAAGGAATACCCGTCTCCCTCATCAGCCAGGGATTGGGACATGAGTCGGAAAAGACAACAATGATCTATCTGGATTCGTTTGATTATACGCCATTGCATGAAGCAAACCAACAGATAATCAACCGGACTAAACAAGTATCGTGAAAAGTAGAAAAAGGAAAGTGTTCTGTCACTTCGCAAATGCCGGGGGCTACCTTAAAAGCGTCTGGAAATGATGAGGCAAAAATAGAGAATAATCCCTGAACTATCCAATAGCAGGTACCCTAAAAGATTAATATTTTTACAAACATTATATTTTATCTTTTATTTTTAAATCTTTCAATCGATCTGATTCCTTAAAAAAATTAACATTTTTAGGGAGATTGAATTGTATTGTCTTTTTCGA
>JAVBLQ010000043.1:0-3086 GCA_031553435.1 Bacteroidales bacterium
GGTTCGGAATATTCCACAATAATCTCATCTCCATCAACCGGAGCGATGGGCAACATGTTGTCTTCCGAATTATTTTCGCTTGTGAAAGAGCCGAGTATGTGAGACTTGTCAGAACTATACAAAAATAATTTTCCTCCTTCAGGAACGTGATATTCTGAGAATAAAACATTGATGGAATAAGCGCCTTCAGAACGAATACCTACTTGCCAGACTTTGGTGCCATCTGCCAGAACGTAACTTATGCCTGATTTTCCTCTTTCAATATCGGTATAAAATTTTTTAGCGAAGCGGAATGAGCCTCTCATGTTGCCAGCCTCATCCGATTGATCTTCTTCCAGCATTTTTTGTACATCAAAAGATGGCATTTCGATATAAAAAGACGGAGTGGATCTTAAAAAACTATTTTGTAAGAAGAGAGGTTCTCCTCCATGACTAATCTGTGCCTGTATTGTTAAATGCAGAAATAACAATATGATTATTGGCAGGGTTTTTGTTTTCATATTTTCGGCTCTTTAGTTGGCAAAATTAAACAAAAATGTGTAGAATAATGGTTTATGAATAAAAAATTAATTTATTGAACATAAAACGCCAGAACAATAAAACATCTTTCCTTTGCCTTTCTCTCAAAAAACAATTAATATTGCACTCTGATTCTCATTTCTTCACTCTTAATTCTTCATTTATTGATGGAACGTTTCGAATTAAATATACTGGGTTGCGGTTCTGCTTTACCCACAACCAAACACAATCTTTCTTCGCAGGTAATCAACTTGCGGGAAAAACTTTATATGATTGATTGCGGGGAAGGCACACAATTGCAATTCCGCAAAATGAAATTGAATTTCAACCGTTTGGGAGATATATTTTTATCTCATCTACATGGCGATCATTGCCTGGGTCTGCCAGGACTGCTATCTACCATCGGATTGTTGGGAAGAACGGGAGAATTGGTTATTCATACCCATCCGGATGCGGAAAAAATATTCAGTCCGATGCTCAATTATTTTTGCCGCGAACTCCCTTACCCCATTCGCTTCAATGTAATCGATCCGAAAAAAAACGAATTGATTTACGAAGATCATACAGTCAAAGTTTATTCTATCCCCTTGAACCATCGCATACCTACCTGTGGTTTTTTGTTTGAAGAATTGCCGAAATCGGCTCATATCGTCAGGGAAATGATCGATTTTTATCAAATTCCCGTCAAACAAATAGCAACTATCAAGAATGGAGAAGATTTTGTTACTCCTGACGGAAAAGTCATTCCCAACTCCAGGTTGACAGTTCCAGCCAATCCTCCCAAAAGATATGCTTATTGTTCGGATACAGCTTATTATGAAAAAATCATTCCCATCATTCAAGAAGTTGATCTGTTATATCATGAAGCGACATTTATTCAAAAAGATTTGGCAAGGGCCAAAGAAACTTTCCATTCTTCAGCCAGACAAGCTGCAGAAATAGCCAAACTTGCACGTGTAAAAAAACTATTGATCGGACATTTTTCCGCCAGATATCCTGACGAAAATGTTTTACTTGAGGAAGCCAGATCTGTTTTTTCCGAAACATATGCTGCAAATGAGTGCATGAACATGACAATTTGAAATAAAAATTATTTACTATCTTTGCCTCATGAAAGTGAACCTCACCATTTCAGATTCATAATGGTGACCTTTTGAAAATTTTATTGGTTTTTAAACATCAAATCAAGTGAAAAAGAGCAGGGTAGCCATCGTAGGTTATGGCAACATCGGAAAATATGTTTTAGAAGCAATCGAAGCTTCGGCCGATTTTGAGATCGCAGGAATTGTCAGGAGAAATCCTTCCGAAAAACCATCAGAAATCAATCATTTAGAAGTAACAGACAACATCAGGAAACTGAAAGATGTAGATGTTGCTATTCTTTGCACTCCCACCCGGAGTGTGGAAGCTTATGCCAAAGAAATCCTGGCATCAGGAATAAATACTGTCGACAGTTTTGATATTCACGGCGGCATTGTTGATCTCCGCAAAGAATTAGATAAAGTTGCGAAAGAACATCATTCCGTAGCGATTATTTCTGCCGGATGGGATCCGGGAAGTGACTCTGTAGTAAGGGCATTGCTGGAAGCTTGCGCTCCCAAAGGAATTACTTATACGAACTTCGGACCGGGAATGAGTATGGGACATACCGTTGCCGTTAAAGCTATCAAAGGTGTAAAAGCCGCATTGTCGATGACTATCCCTTTGGGAACCGGCGTTCATCGCCGCATGGTGTATATCGAAGTAGAAGACGGGCACGATTTCAAAAAAGTAGCGGCAGATATCAAAGCCGATGAGTATTTCGTTCACGACGAAACGCATGTCTTCCAGGTTCCTTGTGTAGATGATTTGAAAGACATGGGACATGGTGTTAATCTGGTGCGCAAAGGAGTATCGGGAACTACTCAGAATCAACTGTTTGAGTTCAATATGAAAATCAACAATCCGGCCTTAACCGCTCAGGTGTTGGTTTCTGTGGCTCGTGCAAGTCTGAAACAACAACCAGGAGCCTATACCATGATCGAAATCCCAATGATTGATATGCTTTATGGAGATAGAGATGCATTAATCAAAAAATTAGTATAACTTATGCTTGCTTACATAACTTGGAATGCTGATCCGGCCATTTTTCATCTTCCGGACTTCATCTTAGGAGGAAGAGAAATTCGCTGGTATGCCTTATCATTTGCATTAGGACTTGCTTTCGGGCTGTATATCGTTTCCAAGATATGGAAAAATGAAAAATTGCAACAGGAATGGTTGGACAAACTATTCATCTATGTAGTTGTCGGAATGGTTGTTGGAGCCCGTTTAGGACACTGTTTGTTTTACAATCCGGCTTATTATCTGGCCAATCCGATAGAGATATTTAAAGTTTGGGAAGGAGGACTGGCCAGTCACGGAGGCACCATCGGAATACTGATTGCCGTTTATATCTTTTCAAAGAAGGTCACCCATCGAAACATGTTGTTCACACTAGACCGGTTGGTAGTCCCCGTTGGAGTTGTTGCCGCACTGATTCGTATGGGAAACCTGATGAATTCCGAGATTTACGGTCATCCTACTAC
>JAVBLQ010000124.1:0-49846 GCA_031553435.1 Bacteroidales bacterium
GCATTCTTATTGTAATTGGCTGATTATAAGCATCTTTGATTTTCTGCATCGTACACTTGTGAAGTAAAAAATAATTATTACCCTTGTCGCTACTTTCAAAAAGGCTTTATTTTCCATTGAGATTAGAAAGTGCTGTGAAAATCGGGGAAATGAGGAGAAAATGAAACGTAGGACTTATCGTAGGACTTCTTTTTTTGAAATGGAAAAAGTATTGAGGTATAGCGATTTAAGTCAAAAAAATAGACCTTGACAAGAGGCTCGAAAAATGAGAAACTAAGAGTTAAGAATTTAAGTTCTTAGCTCTTAGTTTTTTGACATGCAGGGAATTGGAAAATCATTTAAACTCTATCAGAAATTCCACCAGGTTTTTATGTGAAGGCAAATTGATTTTTTTTCTCAATCTGTAACGTGCAACTTCAACTCCCCTGACAGTAATACTCATCAGGTTTGCAATATCTTTCGTGTTCATATTCAGACGAAGTAAGGCGCATAATTTCAGATCATTAGGTGTTAATTCAGGATAACTTGCTTTGAGGTTCCGGAAGAAATTTTCATGAATCCGGTCAAAATTTGTTTGGAAAATACTCCAATCGTCTTCGGACGAAAGATTTGTATCGATCAACCGGACTAGTTTGTCGTAATATTTGTTGGGGAATTGTGTCCCCAGTTTTTCTTTCTGAACAGAGAGTTCTTCTTTGATTTCAAGTAAAACTTCATTCTTTTTAATGATAGAAATAGTCGAACTGGCTAATTCTTTACTCTTGAAAGTAAGCTCATCTTCCAGTTTTTCATTCTTCAAACGGATGATTTCTTTTTCTCGTTTCTCGTTTTCTTCTTGTCTTAATTTGTCTTGTTGCCGTTTTATTTTCTCTACTCTTCGGACGATATGTCGTTTTACATATAAATATCCGAATGCCAGGATGCACATTCCCAATAATATATATAAAATAAAAGCAGCGTTGCTTGCATAAAAAGGAGGTTCTATTTCAAAACTATAAGTCTGTGTAGAAAGTTTATTTCCCAGATTATCCAACGCAGAAACTTCCAATGTATAGCTTCCCGGGCTCAGACGGTCGTATTTCCTGAAGGATTCGGATATGAGTTCTGTTAAATCTTCATCCAATCCGGATAACTTATATTGATATCTGGCATTTTCTCCCGGATCATATGGATATGCGACCTGGAAGTAGAGATTATTCCATTTGTGGCTGATTTGTTTCGGATTTATATTTTTAAGTGGCAGGAGCATGACTCCGGATTGTCCGGATGCTTGAATTTTTTCGATAATAATTTTCTTTTCTGTTTTGAATAATGTCGAATTATATGGTTCATATCCTATGGCAATGCCGTTATCCAGACAAAAAATAGATTTCCCTCCATTCAGGGGAATAACTGATTCATTATTATCCGGCAGAGATCCGTATAGTCCGGAAAATGGGATTCGTTGTTTGATCTTAACTGTTTTTCCTTTGATATCAGCCAGTATAAATTCACTGGAACAAATGATCCAGTATATATCATTATCAACAGGAATCATCCGGATGATGTCTTTCAACTCGGCGTCCAGATTTTCAATGTATTGATAGGAGACAATAGATTCTTTCTGGTCATCATAAGTGTATAGTTTTTTGCCGTCGCTAAAAACAATACGACCTTTAACCATAAATACATTGATATTTCCTCTGGGATTTTCACTGTCCAGGGGATAGTAAAAACTGACTTCTTCCGCATGTCTCAGATCTTTGCTTAAACGAATTTTATATAGCCCCTTATAAAAATGTGAGGCCCAAATATTTCCTTGTGCATCAACTTCTATATAACGGACAGGTTGCATAAAATCATCGACTACATGACTGAATTCCCATTTTCCCAAGGCATTTTTTCTATAAATATTGAGGTAAGTATAGGTTGATTGAACCAATATTTCCTGATTATTGATAGTGGCTTTGCGAATAGAGGTTGCTCCACGGGTTCCTGATAATAAAAAAGCATTTTTACCAATAATATCAAAAGTTCCGAGATTGTGTCCGCAGATAAGTTGGTTGTCGATCAGAGACAGGTCCCAGGCCTGTTCAGACATGTGAGGAATCAGTTGAATATTATTGTCCTGACCGTTGGAGGGACAGAAAAAAAGTCCTTGATTGGTAGCCAGATATAGATAATCATCTTTAAATAGGGCTGAATATACACTTCCGATATCGCGGTTAAATGAGTTCAGGAAACGGATTCTCGAGTTGTTTTTGATAAACGAAACGCCATTGTCCAGTCCCAGCCAAAGGTCGTTTTCGTTGTCACAGGCAACTCCCAATATGGTGTTGTTTTGGAGACCGGTAACAGAATTGATGTGCCATATCAGTTTTCCGGAACGATTGATGGCATAAACGCCGTTCAGGATAGTTCCAATAATATAACAGGTATCTTTTGTTATTTCAACCTGGTTGATATTGGCATTTTTCAATTCTTCATTGACTTCATTTTTCCAGGGGAGGCAATCTTTCCCATTGAAAACAAACAATCCGTTTTTGATAGTGGGGATAATATAAGTGTTGTGATTGTAGGGCAATATACCGACAGCATTGTCCCTGTTTAGTTTGGCCGAAGGTAAAATCAATTCGAACTGGTCGTTATTCAGTATCGATAGACCTACATTTTGATGGTAAGCGTATAATTTTTCATTCCAGTTTTTAAAGAAGACTATAACTTCCGGTGATTGTATTGCTTTTATATTTTCACCATCATATACAAAATAACTGGAAAAGGAACGGAAATAAATCTTATTATCACAGATTACAATGCTCCATATTTCATCATTATGAAAAGTGTAATTCTGGATGGATTTGGATAAGGATTTGTAATTAAAAACGCCATAAATATCTTTTTCAAAATAACCGAATTCTTCAAAAGAACCAATGTATATACGCCCGTCGAGAGGATTGCACATTACTGAGCGGACATGTTTTTTTTCAGATATCGGTAATAGTTGCCACTGGTTTCCATTATAGCATAACAAGCCTTTTGAATTAGCGAAATAGACATTTCCTTCTTTACTGGTTGAAACAGACCAATTTTGTCCGGCAGCAGAATAATCTATTTTCGTATAGTTGGCAATATATGGTATTCCATTTATTCCCTTTAAATCTTGAAAATAAAGCACAAACAAAGGGATAAATAAGATAATAAATTTCTTCATATACTTTTTTGTAATTTTCAGAAGCAAAATTACAAAAATAATGGAAAGGTGGTTGGTTTATGGCGAAACATTAACTTTTTAGAAAATTTTTGAATTATGATAAAAAATAATTCATTGATAATAAGCAAATTATTGTCAGATTAGAAAAATATGAGAAACTAATTCAAAAAAATATATATTATTGCAGTATAACTTAAAAAGGCTTGCCACCTTCTGTTAAAAAGAGCCTCCTTGCATGAGGTAGCTACTCAAATTCCACAAATAAATTGAATAAAAACTTTAACATTACAAGAAGGCACCGTAAAGGTACGAATTATTCTTAACATTCATAAATTTCTATTTGATAGAAATTTATGAACGGTAAGTAGAAAACGAAATTTCTACATAATTAAAACATTTATAACTGACAATTAAATTATTGAAAATTATGAAAATGAAATCAATTATGAAACTTACAAAATGCAAAATGGAAAAATCTCAGATGAACAAAATTGTTGGGGGATTGACTACCCAAGAATTGGTTGATTTTGCGTGGAATATGACTCCGGAAGGAGGAAGTTCTACTTGGACAAATGATGGTGACGGTTGTTTTTCAGGTGATGTAGTTTCTTCCAAAGGCACACACTACATGACTTTTACGGTTTGCTGAAAAGTTTGCAAATTAATACTTAAGAAAAATTAGGGTAAAGAATTTGATTTGCCCATATTGTCTTATTCGCAAAAATAAATTGCCATGAAATATACTATATTAATATTTTCAACACTTTTAAGTATAAATTTTTCATTTGGTCAAAAAAAACTGTTTGACAATATTCTGAATAAAGTTGAAGCAAACATAGATAAAAATTATTATACAGATTCCACTTTGGCGGTCAGGCATAGTGAATACTGTATAAATGACTTAACCAAAGATTTTGAAAAAGTGGTCTGTATCGAATATCTCCCAACACCAGTGTGGGCGATAGACAGTAAGTTTTACAATCAAAAATATGGCTTTAACAATTTTTTTTTTTTCGATTAAAAACATTGGTTATCTGATTAGGGCAAAATTGTATAAAAAGAGTGATGTAAACAAATTAGGCCTAACTATTCCACACCGCTTCACATCTCCTTTCTTATGGATTGATATTAATGATTTTAACTCTTCTTTATCCAAATTTGTACGAAATAATAAAAATAAGAGAGAAGAAGCAAAAAATAATAATAACGATACAAACCTACCAAACAAAACCAATATACACTCATTCGATACTAAGGATAATTTTAGCAATCAAAAAACAAAAGTATCAATAGAATATGAAAATATTAATACATCAGCAAATGATTTGCCTAAAAAAATAATAATGACCAGCTCTCCCATTTATACGAAAACTGCTGATAGCATTGTGTATATAATTGATAATGTGACATATGACGAAGTCGATTGTTACAAATTGACAAAAATAATAAAAGCGCGATTTATTTATACAAAATTTGAACGCCAGCGATTTGAAGACAAGTTGGTTAATGAATATCTTAATCTGTCGGAACAACAAAAAACCGAATTAAGACAACTGGCTGAATATTGGGGGAATGGAGAGGTTTTTTTTTCTGAAAACTACATAATCACTAAAAAAAATTTTGCTGTATTATTATTTCAACGAGAAGAAAAACAACAAAACTATAAAGGTGAATGGTTTGAAATTGAGAAAATCACAGAAAAATACAGGGAAGGCAAAAATAAAAAATATTATCAAACTTACTATGCAAAACTTGTCCGGAATTATATCGGTAGTTCTCCCAATATTGATAATCTTCTGACATTTGTAGTCCGAACCCCGTTAGAGAGAAGTTTTTCTTGGGATAATACGACAATAATTCCAAGGAAACTTGATTTGAGTTATGAAGATTTTTGTGAAAGAGTGAATAGTTTAGATGATGCCATATTGTTGGATTGGAATAACTTTGAAAAAGAATCGTCAATACTTTGGTAAAAGTTAGTGAATAAAGATACCACCATAAAACTCTCAAAGTTGGGCGACAAGACCGGCTTGACCGGTGCCTGTATGTTGGCCAGAAGTAAAATGATCGAGCTGATTGAGTTCTGAAGATTGTGTGAAAATCTTTATGTGTTTAATAATCAATGCTCGTTTTCAAGGATCCCGGCCCAAGGCCGGGATTGACAGGTTTATGCTCTAATCAGATTATCTTATTTCGGCAAATTAAACGCCCTTTTCAGTTCTTCCATTTGTTCCTGGGAAGTTCCTTCCGGTTCAAAACCCATCGATTTGGCTGTAAGGTATATCTGGGCTGATTTTGAAAGTGTGTCGATCATATCGAATGCTTCCATCACATCTTCGCCGACAGCGCAAATACCGTGTTTTTCCCACATAACTACATCGTATTCTTCCAATTCTTTGATGGTAGCATCGGCTAATTCGAAGGAACTAGGCATTTTGTAAGGAATAATTCCCAATCCGCGCGGACAAAAAGCCCTGGTTTCAGGAATCATACTCCAAAGTAAATTGGTCAACACATCTTTTTTCAGGAATGCCGGATTGTGAGTCATTGCAACCAAATCAATCGGATGTGTGTGCAATGCGGCTTTGTAACTCGAACCTTTTCCTATCAGATAATTATGCATGGATAGGTGAGAGGCAAGTTCAGATGTGGGTTTTACCGGATTATCGGCAATAATTACATAAGAACTGCAATCGTCTGAAATACGAATAACCGAACCGTTTTCCATCGGCCAACGGGCCAGGTCGCGCATCCGTTTGTTTGTTCCTTTACAGAAAAAATAACAACCTTTCAGATTCGGCAGGGTTCTTCCAATGGAAATACTGTCGCTGATTGGTTTCATAGCTCTGATTTCATCATCGATAACATCAGTGATATTGATGGTGATATTACCACCATTGCGTTCGGCCCAACCTTTTTGCCACAGATATCCGGCTACTTCTGCAACATCAGATACTTGTTTGGCAAGCGATGGACGGTTGTCTAAGATTGATTTCATTATTATTTCAAGTTTTAACTTTTAGTTTTTAATTTTATTTTACCAGGTGCGGAAACAGAATCGATACAATCAGGATCAGCAATCCGGCAATGAGTACCAACAAGGTTTTTTGTCCGGCTCCTCTCCATTCTTTCAATAAAATTCCCCATAAATTACTGAACAATACATTGAGAGACATAAGTATGCTCCATGAAAATGCCATCATCACACTGCCGGGTTCGAAGAAACTTTGCCCGACTCCCAATCCGAAAAACTGGGAATACCAAAGCAAACCGGCCAAAGCACAGAACAATAGGTTGTTGACCCAATTACTTCCGGAGGTCTTTGTATAATCTTTGAAAGTATTGTTCTTGGCATTCTGAAACAAACAATAGCATGCGTTGGTGATAAATCCCCCAAAGGTAACCAAAAGAATAACGGGATTCAATGCAAGTAAAGAACTTGTTCCCAATTCCAAAGCTTTTTCTTTGATCGGAATTCCTGCATCTAACCCCAGACTGAAGCATGCGCTCATTACTCCTGCCAGAAGGGCGATGAGAAGTCCTTTTTTCAAAGCGAAGTCCTGCACTGCTTTTTTCTTTTCTTCTTCCGACATGTTTTGCGACTTCAATGCTCCTGCATAACCGATAACCGCAATACCGGCAATGGCTATACATACACTGATCAACAAAATCAATCCGTCGCCGGAAAACAGGTTTTGTCCTTTCAGCAAAGCGGGAATCAGAGTTCCGAATGCCGAACAAGTTCCCAGAGCCAACGATTGTCCCAAGGCAACGCCCAGGTAACGCATGCTTAATCCAAAGGTTAAGCCGCCGATTCCCCAAAGTATTCCGTAGCCTATAGTTTTAATTGTAGCTCCGTTGCCTGAAAAGATGATTTCTCCCAATGATACTCCGTCGGGAAGTGCTAACATTGCTCCGATAAAAGGAAACAACAGCCATGCGAATATGCCTTGTATCAACCAGAAACATTCCCATGACCAGTTTTTTACTTTCTTAATCGGAACGTAGGAACTGGATTGTCCGAAGCTTCCGACGGCTATGATTAATAGACCGATGATTGTGCTCATTTTCTTTTTGACGTTACTTCCTTCTCATACTTCTGAATATCTGCAATGAAATCGGATCCTACCGGAATATTGTTTTTCAAGCAGAAATAATCCCAAACAGCATTCCAGGGCAATCCTTTGGCTTCTTCCAATAAAGCCAGGCGTTCGAAATATTGACCGTTGGCTTCGTATTCGCGGAGTTTTTTAAGCGGTTCCAATAATGCCAACATGAATGCTTTCTGAGTTGCCCGGATGCCGATTACATAAGCTCCGATACGGTTGATGGAAGCATCGAAATAATCCAATCCGATATGAACACGGCCTAATGCGTCGGCACGAACAATTTCTTTGGCCAATTCCATAATATCATCATTCAAAATGGTTACGTGATCGGAATCCCAACGGATCGGACGGCTGACGTGCAACATAATTTCCGGAGTAAACAACAGTAAGGATGAAATTTTATCAGCCACACTTTCAGTCAAATGGAAATGTCCGGTATCTAATGTTACCATTTTGTTTTTCTTAGCACCGTAACCCAGATAGAAGTCATGAGAACCAACTGTATAACTTTCCAGTGCAATACCGAATAGTTTGGACTCAATACAATCTTTCATATTTTTGTAGTCGGTAGCGAAAATTTCATCCAAAGATTTTTCCAATATCTGGCGATACATCAAACGGTTCACGGTTTGATCTTTCATTCCGTCGTGTATCCACAGGTTCATGATACAAGGATCGTTTTGAAATTTACCCATTTCTTCCGAGATTTTGCGGCAACGTTTGGTATGTTCGATCCAGAAGTCACGGATACCTTTGTCCGGATTGGCCAAAGTTAAATCTCCACTCTTAGGATGTCCGAAAGAACTGGAATTGAAATCGAGTTTCAAGTCTTTTTCCTTAGCCCATTGCATCCAGCTCGTGAAATGTTCGGGAGCAACCTGATCACGGTCAACGATTTTTCCTCCGAAATCACCATATATAGCGTGTAAATTCAAGCGATGGCTACCGCCGATGTAATTCAACACTTCTTCAATATCTGCACGAACTTCTTCCATGTTACGGGCTTTTCCCTGATAGTTTCCGGTAGCCTGAATACCACCGCCGCCAAGGTTTCCCAAGTTCTCGAATCCGCCTACATCATCTGTTTGCCAGCAATGAAGGGAGATTGATATTTTTTGTAATTCAGTTAATACCTTGTCAACGTCAACTCCAAGTTCAGCATAGCGTTCTTTTGCTATTTCGTACGATTTTTGTACCAGTTCGTTTTTTTTCATGATAAATATAAATTAATTTGTGTTGTTTCAAATGTGATCAATATGAAGTTTTACGTTATACTTAAAAACCTTTCATACGCTTCATCCCACAAAGCCGGATCCTCCGGCAGGAATATTTCCGGAGAAACAGAATTGCGGATAATTTTCCTCATCTCTTCCAATGATTTTACCACGCCCAAACCTTTAGCCTGCATCATCACATTGCCGATAGCAGTTGCTTCCGAAGGCCCGGCTACTACAGGAAGACCGATGGAATTGGCAGTAAACTGATTCAACAATTTATTTTGTGAACCGCCGCCGATTACATGTAATTTTTCTATTTTAAATGGCGCAACCTGTTGAAGACAATTCAATACGTATTTGTATTTCAATGCCAGACTGTCGAAAATACAACGGATGTATTCGGCATGAGTCTGAGGCGCTTGTTGATTGGTTTTTTTACAATAATCAATGATCGCTTTAGTCATACTCTGCGGATTGGCAAAATCAGGACAATCAGGATCAATCAGGAATTGAAAACCGGAAACGGAACCCGACAATTCAACTATTTCAGGATAAGTATATCTTGTTCCCTGCAATTCCCATTCTTTCCGGCATTGTTCCAACAACCACATTCCTGTGATATTTTTCAGAAAACGGGTAGTGCCTTCTACACCACCCTCATTGGTGAAATTCAATTGATAAGTTTGTTCGTTGATAATCGGATCTTTGACTTCTATTCCCATCAATGACCAAGTACCGGAACTCAGGTAGGCAAAATTCTCATTTTCTGCCGGAACTGCAGCTATAGCAGAGCCTGTATCGTGGCCAGCTACTGCAATAACAGGGACATCATTGATATTGCATTCTTCTTTGATAGCGGAAGATAAGTTCCCAACAAGTTGACCGGGCATCACAACGGGCATCATCATTGACTGAGAAATATCGGCCACATCAAGCAATTTCTGTTCAAATTTTTTCGTCCTCGGATTCAGCATCTGGGAAGTAGATGCAATAGAATACTCACATACTTTTTTACCGGTTAGCAAATATGACAAAGCATCCGGCATAAACAGAATAGATTCAGCCGATTCCAGTGCGGATGATAATTCTTTCCGGGCAGCATATAATTGAAACAGGCTATTGAAATTCATGATTTGAATACCTGTCAGATCGTAAACTTCTTTTTTGGAAAGTTTGGAAAAATATTCTTCCGGAATACCGTTTGTATAAGGATCGCGGTAAGCACGCGGAAGTCCTGAAAATGAACCGTCTTTGGCAACATACACAAAATCAACGCCCCAGGTATCTATACCGATAGAATCCGGTTGAATCCCTTCGGATACTGCTACACGCAATCCGTTCTTAAGTTCTTCAAACAAAGAATAGATATTCCAATAATATTTATCTCCTATACGAAGGATTTTATTGGGAAAACGGGTAAGCTCTTTCAGAGTCAGTTTACCCTCTTGCAAAGTGGCAAGAATAGAGCGTCCGCTGGTTGCTCCCAGGTCGAATGCAAAAAAATAATACGTTTTCATGGTAGAATTAAGTTTTACGTGGGACAAAAATAATTTTTTCCCAATACATCGTACTAATAAAAATGATTTTAAACCTTTCAAAAATGACACAATTGATAAGTAGAGTGATACGTCTTTATTGCTTTATAAATAAATTGTTATAAATTTGATTCCTATTCCGGATAACTTTTTTTCTTGTAAAAATGATACAAAAAAACGAATCTATTCCTATAAAGTACCTGTTGGAAAACGAACAGGATATTCTCTGGGGATTAACTATAAGCTCGGTCGGGTTTCAACACATTGAACCAAATGAAGTTTATCCGCCTCATAATCACCCTACAAGATACCTTTTTTCCACTGAAAAAGGACGTATTCTCGATGAATATCAATTACTCTATATTACCCGTGGAAACGGAACTTTTACCTCAAACGGAAGTAAACAAATAACTCTGAAAGAAGGGAATATGTTTCTGCTATTTCCTGGAGAATGGCATAACTATAAGCCGCTGAAAAAGACAGGATGGGACGAATACTGGATCGGCTTCAAAGGTGTGAATATGGACAAACGTTACGAACATGGTTTTTTCAACAAACAAAAACCGGTTTTCAATGTGGGGATGAATCAGGATATTGTCCACCTTTACAAACAAGCCATCACTATCGCCCGTACCCAAAGAGCCGGATTTCAGCAAATGCTGGCCGGGATTGTCAATCATTTGCTAGGACTTGCTTATTCATTGGATAAACACCTGTCGTTCGAAGAATTAAATGTGACCAACAGTATCAATAAAGCAAAAATTATTATTCTGGAGAATTTTCATAAAAAAATAAGTCCGGAAGAAATTGCACAGCAAGTCAATATGAGCTATTCATGGTTCAGACGAATCTTTAAGGAATACACCGGATTTGCCCCGCATCAATATATTTTGGAGTTGAAAATACAGAAAGGCAAAGAATTGTTGACCAACACCGACCTGTCTGTCAAGGAGATTGCTTACGATGTTAGTTTTGACAATCCCGATCATTTCTGTGTATGTTTTAAAAAGAATACGGGAATGACTCCGGGAAATTACCGGAATTTCACGCAAGGGAAGGATATTTAGCGGGTTGAGTTTGCAAAATGAAATTCTTAAACACGGAGTAAAAGGAGTTTATTTTCACAAAGTTTTATATTATCTCTGTGATAAATACTCCGTGAGACTCTATGTTTAAAACATTCAATTAGTTCACACCATAAACCTTTATTTACTTCTTAGTGTTCTAACCTTTATTAATTACAGTGAAGGTGAAGGTCGCTTCGCTCCCTTGTGAGCTCGCTACGCTCGTAGTGAAGAGGTGACAATGTGACAAACGTCACTTCTTCCCGAGGAATGAAATCCCCTTCTGGAAAAAATCAAGCTCGGGTGTTCTACTCCTTTGCGTGAGGTTTACCTCCAGAAACTTTCTTCTGATCTTGGTATGACAGAAAATAATTATTCTGCATACGTTAATATAGGGGATGGAATTGCAGTTGCTACCGGAAAAACATTTGAAGAACTTAAAAAACAAATGGATGAAGCAGTTGAATTTCATCTTGAAGGAATGCGTGAAGATGGTGATGAAATACCAGAAGTTCTTAATTCAGGATATGAATTAGTATATCATTTTGATCCTGAAAGTTTATTAAGGCATTATAGTGGAATATTTACAAATGCAGCACTGCAAAGGCTTACAGGAATAAATCAAAGGCAAATACAGCGTTATGCATCTGGTATAAGTAAACCAAGAGAATCACAAGCAAAGAAAATTGAATCAGCTTTGCACAATTTAGGAAAAGAATTATTGGCTGTAGAACTATAAGAAAAGTTGATTCAAATTTGTTATTAAATCTTTCATATTTATAATTTTTCAATACTATGCAAAGAATCTACTTGTCTGCATACTCCCATAAAAAAACCGTTCAATTCTTTTTTTGATTTTCTCAGCCATTTACTAAGTTTTTCATGTGATATGTTGTTTAATTTTGCTGCTTTTGAAATACTTTTGTAAGTGGCAATGTAATTACCCTTAAGATCGAATTGATTTACAGCTTTTGCGGGTCTTGATAACGATAATGGGGTGCAACAGGCTACAATATCCGAGTGTAATTTGGCCTTTGATGTTCCATATGTCCAGATATACCCTCCTGCCAATTTTGTTCGCCCTTTCAATGCAGCTTGAATACACGAACGGTGAATACCTGTTATCTCCTCTGCTTCTGCTTGACTGTCGTAAGATTTAATAAATACGCCCTTTTTATTATATTATGATATTGGTTTTATAACACAATCTAAACTTCAGAAAATCATATTTTCAGATCATAAAGCATAAAATTTATTTTGCATACCAAAAACTTGTATATACTTTTGTAGAATAATGTAAGATGTATTACAACTTTCATACATTATTATGATATAATATTGTGGCATTGGATTGTAAAAATTATGGGAAAGAATATGATCTCTGATTTGAATAAAGCTACATATGGCGAAGTAAAAAAACATAAATATCAATTTGCAGTTTTGCCCTGGGGTGCTATCGAACCTCATAATTATCATTTACCTTATCTGACTGATTGCTATCTGTCATATAGCATTGCTATAGATGCAGTGAATAAAGCATTATCAAAATATGGCATTATGGGAATGGTTTTGCCTTCTGTTCCTTTTGGCTCCCAAAACCCGGGACAAAGAGAATTACCTTTCTGCATTCATACCCGTTACGAAACACAAAAGAATATACTGACAGATGTTGTAGAATCATTGGATTATCAGGGAATATATGTATTGGTCATTATTAACGGACATGGAGGGAATAGTTTCAAGAATATGATCCGTGATCTGGCTATAGATTATTCGAATGTATTAATTGCTTGCTGCGATTGGTTCACAGTTGAGCCTCAATCCGGTTATTTTGAGAACAAAGATGATCATGCGGGAGAAATGGAAACTTCTGTTATGATGCATTATTATCCCGGATTGGTTGATTTGCTACAAGCCGGAAAAGGGGATGGTAAGCCGTTTAATGTAGATTCTTTGAACAACAAGATAGCTTGGATTCCCCGTAATTGGGGAAAAGTCTCATCAGATACGGGGATCGGAAATCCTGAAAAATCTTCTGCTGAAAAAGGGAAGATATTTGCTGAGGTGGTTACAGATAAGATTGCTTTGCTTTTTAATGATTTGGTTAATGGGAAAATATATTTAGAATAACATAATCAAGATGAAAAAACGAATTCTACTCATTTGTTTCTTTATCTTTGGATGTATTTCAATAATGCATGCTCAGGATAATTCATGGATCCGGGTCAATCAACTGGGATATTTACCACAAAGTATCAAAGTGGCTGTTTTTTTGTCTAAACAAGAGACAGCGAATCCTGGATTTGTAGTGAAAAACGCTAAAACTGAACAGATTGTTTTCGAAGGAAAAGGTATTCCTGCCAATGCTGAGAGATGGGGAATGAAGCAGACTCTACGTTTGGATTTGTCGCCTTTAACGACAGAAGGCGGCTATTATGTCGAATGTAATGGCGCTCGCTCTCCTTATTTCAGAATTAGTCCGGATGTATATTCAGGTTCAGCCGATTATTTCCTGCAATATATGCGTCAGCAACGTTGCGGGTATAATCCTTATCTGGATGCCGAATGTCATCAGCACGACGGATTTATTGTTGATCATCCTACCCGTACAGGGGAAAGTATTGATGTCAGAGGTGGCTGGCACGATGCTTCCGATTATCTGCAATACTTAACAACTTCGGCTAATGCTACTTTTCAAATGTTGTTTGCCTGGCAACAAAATCCGGATAAGAGTATCTTCAAAGACGAGTACGATGCTTCCGGTAAAAAAGGAAAAAATGCTGTTCCCGATATTCTCGATGAAGCTCATTGGGGGCTCGAATGGATGATGCGGATGAACCCGGATTCCGCACAGATGTATAATCAGATTGCCGATGATCGCGATCATGCCAGTATGCGCTTGCCTAATCTGGACAGTGTAGATTACGGTTGGGGAAAAGGAGCCGGCCGCCCTGTTTATTTCATCACAGGTAAGCCTCAGGGTTTACGCCAGCATAAAAACCGGAGTACAGGGGTTTCTTCTTCTGCTGCCAAATTTGCTTCTGCTTTTACTTTAGGGACGGAAATATTCAAAGGTTCCGATCCTACATTTGCAGCTAAAATAAAGAAAAAAGCAATACTTGCTTATCGTTTTGCTGAGGCCGTTCCGGGAAATAACCAAACTGCCTGTGTTGTTTCTCCTTATTTTTATGAAGAAGATAATTGGGTGGATGATATGGAATTGGCAGCTTCCGTACAATATTCCCTCCATCCGGATGACTATTGGAAAAAACAGGCGGATTACTGGGGGCAACTGGAAGAAGTAACTCCCTGGATGGAACTGGGCAGAGCCCGGCATTATCAATTTTATCCGTTTGTTAACTTGGGACACTACTATCTTTCTCAATCGAAAGACCAGGCTATTCGTGAGAAATATACCGGATTTATGAAAAAAGGGTTGGATTGTTTGCTCAAAAGAGCTAAAGAACAAGATGATCCATTTCTTAATGGCATCCCTTTTATTTGGTGTTCAAATAATCTGGTGGTTGCAACTATCACTCAAGCCCGGTTATATCACGAAATTTCAGGAGATGAGCATTTTCTGGAAATGGAAGCTGCTTTACGTGATTGGTTGCTTGGATGTAATCCTTGGGGAACTTCCATGATTTGCGGTTTCCCGGAAGGAAGCGATTCGCCCACCCGCCCGCATTCTGCTTATGTTGAGGTGATTCACGATTTGACTTACGGAGGTTTAGTGGATGGCCCGATTTACAAATCCATTTATGAAAGTTTAAGAGGTATCCATTTAAAATATGAAGATCCATACGCAGAATTTCAGAATGGAGCAGCCGTTTATCATGATGATCCCGGCGATTATTCTTCTAACGAACCGACAATGGATGGAACGGCCAGTCTCAGTTTCTATTTTTCAAGCATGGAAAAAATGGCTCAGTTGCAAAGAAATAGCAAAGATGTAAAAGATAACTATGGAGCTATTATCCGCAAAAATACCGGATCTAAAGCGATACATCTTATTTTTTCTGCAGACGAAGCCTTTGAAGGAGCAACTTCGATCCTGGAAACTTTGGAAAAGAATCAGATTAAAGCATCTTTTTTTCTTACAGGTAACTGTTTGAGAAAAAAAGAATTTGAAAGTACTATTAGGAAAATCATTAAGCAAGGGCATTATGTCGGAGCTCATTCGGATAAACATTTGTTATATGCTTCCTGGGAAAACCGGCGAAAGTCATTAGTTAGTCCCGATAGTCTGATTAATGATTTTCGCTTGAATATGAAAGAGTTGTCCAGGTTTGGCATTGATCCTTCCCAGGTCGGTTATTATCTTCCTCCATATGAATATTACAACAGGGAAAGTGTTAATCTGATTGAAGCACAAGGACAATCGGTGATTAATTTCACACCGGGCATTAATATGTCTGCCGACTATACGACACCCGATATGAAAAACTATCAGACTTCACAACAATTGATCAATAAACTCTATATCTTTGATAAAGAAAAAGGACTGGACGGAGCAATCATATTGATTCATCCGGGAACAGTTGCCGAAAGAACCGATAAGCTTTATCTCCGTTTGGATGAGGTAATAAGATATTTGAAGGAGAGAGGATATGGTTTTGAGAAGTTATAAATCCGGTGCACCGTGCACCCAATAATAAAGATTATGACCCCAATTCTCGTTCTGTCAACAATTGCTGCTTATTTCCTGGTATTATTCATCATTTCTTATATCACAGGAAGAAAGGCTGATAACCAGGGATTTTTTATAGGAAACAGGAAATCACCCTGGTACGTTGTTGCTTTTGCAATGATCGGTTCCAGTATTTCCGGAGTAACTTTTGTGTCTGTCCCCGGTTGGGTCAGTACTACCAATTTCTCCTATTTACAAATGGTATTGGGGTTTGTTGTGGGGCAGATCATTATTGCTTATGTCCTGATACCGCTCTTTTACCGGATGAATCTGATTTCGATTTACGAATATCTGCAAAACCGTTTCGGAATTTTATCTTATCGTACGGGAGCCTGGTTTTTCTTTATATCCAAAATGTTAGGCGCTTCGGTCAGGTTGTTCCTGGTGTGTGTGGTATTGCAATTGTTGGTTTTTGAACCTTTGCATCTTCCGTTTATCCTTAATGTTGTTTTTACAGTGGGATTAGTTTGGCTTTATACTGTCAATGGGGGAGTAAAAACATTGATCTGGACGGATTCATTGAAAACGTTTTGTCTGATATTTTCCGTTATTCTGTGTATTTATTATATAGCTTCCGATCTGAATCTGGGGTTCGAAGGAATGATTCAATCAATCTATCATCATGACTATTCAAAAATGTTTTTCTTTGACGATATCAATGACAAACGATACTTCTTTAAACAATTCCTGGCAGGTATTTTCACTGTCATTGCAACCACAGGGTTGGATCAGGATATGATGCAACGGAATTTGAGCTGCAAAAATTACAAAGATTCCCAGAAGAATATGATAACCAGTGGTATCTCCCAGTTTTTTGTGATTGCTATGTTCTTGATGTTGGGTGTTTTGTTATACATCTTTGCATCAACGAAAGCTATAACTGTTCCACAAAAAACCGATGAACTGTTCCCGATGATTGCCACACAAGGTTATTTTCCTGTAATCATAGGAATCTTGTTTATTATAGGATTGGTTGCTGCTGCATATTCTGCTGCCGGTTCTGCTTTGACGGCATTGACCACTTCGTTCACTGTTGATATACTGGAAGCAACGAAAAAAAACAAAACAGAATCAGAGACACTCAAAATACGTAAGCTGGTACATGTAGGCATGGCTTGTGTGATGGGGATCGTTATTTTTATATTTAATGTGTTGAATAATACAAGCGTCATCGATGCGGTTTATATATTAGCAAGTTATACCTATGGCCCTATCCTTGGATTATTTGCATTCGGAATATTTACTAAAAAGCAGGTAAGGGATAAATATATTCCTTTGGTTGCAATATTATCTCCTTGCTTATGTTATATATTGCAAAAGAACTCACAGGCATGGTTCAACGGATACTCTTTTAGTTATGAGCTTTTGATTTTCAATGCTTTGTTTACATTTATCGGTTTATTTTTATTAAGCGTTAAACGTTCTGTTTAATATTTGGTGTACCATGCAGGGTACGTGGTGCACAGAAAACATCATAATTGGTAAGATTTTAATTTTGTACACCGTGTACCCTGCACCGTGTACCCAAATATAATTCACAAATATAATTCACAAATATGTACTCAAACACTCGATCATTCATTTCCGATCTTCGGAATTCTTTTCCCGGTATTAAGATGTATACCGATCCTTTAACGCTTCTGGCGAAAGGGACAGATGCAGGATTCTACCGTTTAATTCCTCAAATTGTCATACAAGTTAACTCAGAAGCAGAGGTGAGTATGATCATACACCTTTGTTATAAATATAAACTGCCACTTACCTTTAAATCAGGAGGAACCAGTCTTAGCGGACAAACCATTTCCGATTCGGTTTTGGTTGAACTGGGACCAGGTTTCAATACTTCCAGGATTACGGATGAAGGAAAAACAGCTTCGTTCGGTGCGGCGGTTATCGGAGAAAATGCAAACCGGCGACTGGCAAGATATGGAAGGAAACTGGGGCCCAGTCCGGCTTCCATTTCTTCTGCTAAAATCGGAGGTATTGTATCAAACAATGCGAGCGGTTCAAGTTATGGAATTATTCATAACAGTTATAATACTGTTCGTGGTATGCGAATCATTCTGTACGACGGAAGTTTACTGGATACTGCCGATGAAAAAAGTTGCAGGAATTTCAAGAAAGGACATTCGGAATTATGTGAAAAGATAACTTCGTTAAGACAAAGAATCAAAAACAATAAACCTGTTCAGGAAAAAATCAATCACAAATTTCAACTTAAAAATACTTGCGGATATGGTGTCAATTCTTTAATAGATTTTGATGATCCGGTCGAAATTATCCAGCACTTGATGATTGGTTCCGAAGGAACGCTGGGTTTCATTTCCGAAGTTACTTTCGAAACCGTGGAAGACCATCAATTCAAAGCAGCGGCCATGATCTATTTCCCTCATATCCGGAATGCCTGTGAAGCTATCCGTCCGCTTCGTGAGTGCGCCGGAGTAAGTGCTGCCGAATTGATGGACAGGAATGCCCTGCGGGCAGTGGAAGACCTTCCGGGAATGCCTGAGGTGCTAAAGACTTTAGACAAAGATGTAGTAGCTCTTCTGATCGATACATCAGCAGACGATGAAACTGTATTGAAAGCTCAAATGAGAGAAATAGTAAGAAAACTGAGTCATATCAAAACAGTCTTCCCCATTGAATTTACAACAGACATCCAAACTTATAATACATACTGGAAAGTTCGCAAAGGCTTATTTACCTCTGCTGCTGCCACTCGTCCCAAAGGAACAGCTTGTATTATTGAAGACCTGGCTTTCCGGGCTGCTGTCTTGGGCGACGCTTTAGTAGCTTTACAGGATTTATTCGCAAAATATGCATACAATCAGGCTATTATCTGGGGACATTTATTGGATGGAAATATTCATTTTGTCATCATGCCTAATTTCAATCATGATGCCGGTATCGAAGAATACCGTAATTTTATGAATGATCTGGTTGCATTGACTATCGACCGTTTTGACGGTAGTTTGAAGGCGGAGCATGGTACCGGACGCAACATGGCTCCCTTTGTCGAAAAAGAATGGGGAAGTGAAATTTATAAGATCATGAAGGAAATCAAGGATATTTTTGATCCTCAGCACATCCTGAATCCCGGCGTTATTCTGAATAATGATCCGGACATTTTAACGAAAAACCTGAAACCTTTGCCCGACGCCAACGAGTTGATTGATAATTGCATCGAGTGTGGATTCTGTGAATCCGAATGTCCTTCCCGCAATCTGACTTTAACTCCCCGTCAACGCATTGTTATCTATCGTCAATTACATTTATTACAACAACAAAAATTGACGGGAAAATATTATTACCGGCAATTGAAAAAACGATTTACATATAAAGGAGATGAAACCTGTGCAACCGACGGATTGTGTGAACGTGACTGCCCCGTAGGAATCAATACCGGAAAATTAATCAAAGAACTGCGTTGGCAACATCATGGAATGTTTGCAAACAGTATGACAAGTACATTGGCCAGTCACATGAATGCATTAACATCTGTTCTGCGCTTTTGGCTGAAAGTCCCTCATTTGATCAGTAAAATTACAGGGTATCCGTTTATGGAATTCTGGACTTATCTGTTATTTAAAATTTCAGGGAAAAGGTTTCCTTTATGGACACGCTATACACCTACAGGAACGTCGAAGAAAAAGTATATTTCAACGAAAAGCATCAATAACAACGAATTGGAAGTAGTTTATTTCCCATCCTGTATCAACCGGACAATGGGAACATCTCCCGATTACGAAGAAAAAACAGCTTTGACCCAAAAAACTGAAGAAATACTATTGCGGGCAAAATGTAAAATTATTTATCCGGACTCAATACACAAACTCTGTTGTGGAATGGCCTTCGATAGCAAAGGATTCAAAGAGCAAGGCAAACGCAAGGCGAAAGAATTGGAAAATGCGCTCCTTCTTGCCAGCGATAATGGCCGGATACCGGTGCTTTGCGATATGAGTCCTTGTCTTTACCGGATGAAAGAAACATTGGATAAACGTTTGAAACTGTATGAACCTGTAGCATTTTTTCTTGAATTTTTGCAGTCCAGGCTACAATTTTCACAGCTTCCTGTTCAGGTTGCCATACATAGCACTTGCAGTAATACAAAGATGGGATTAGAAAAAGAACTATATACTTTGGCTTCCTTGTGTGCAGAAAAAGTAATAGTTCCCGAAGAAGTCGGTTGTTGCGCCTGGGCCGGTGACCGGGGATTCTTTTATCCCGAACTAAACAAGAGCGCTTTGATGAACTTACATACCCAGGTTAAAGACCTGAAATATGGATATAGTACCAGCCGTACCTGCGAGATCGGACTTTCGATGAATAGCAAGATCACCTATCAATCTGTTATATATTTGGTGGATAAGGCGACAAGAATTTAATTTAGACAAACCAAAACCTAACATGAAAGCGAATGTTCGCTTTGCTCACTGTGAACTCGCTTTGCTCGTGGTGATGAGGTGACTTTTGTCACTTTGTCACTTCATTATTTTGTCACCATCTATTTTTATATTATATTCCAAAAATAAATTAATATCCCTGATGTTTTGTCAAAAAAATGATTATATTTGCGAAAAGTGTCTTACATTTATCATTGCATCCTTTTATGAGTTATTTAGAATTTGACAAAACAATTATGATAAATCTTGAGGAATCTCTTCAAAGAGAAATTCTCAGGACTAATAGACAGGGGGCCTATCACTGTACCACCATTGTTGATTGTAACACCCGTAAATATCACGGGTTGTTGGTTATGCCTGTCCCTGGATTAGACAATGACAATCATGTGATCTTATCGTCTCTGGATGAAACGGTAATACAACATGGTGCAGAGTTTAATCTGGGTCTTCATAAATATGGGGGAGATAATTATAGCCCGAAAGGACATAAGTATATCCGGCAATTTGATTGTGATACATTGCCTAAGACTGTTTATAGAGTAGGTGGAGTCGTTTTATCCAAAGAGAAGGTTTTTACCGTTTTCGGAAACCGCTTTTTGATCAAATACACTTTACTGGATGCTCATTCTCCAACCACTCTTCGGTTCAAACCTTTTCTTGCTTTCAGGAATATCAATTCTCTGACTGTTGAAAATAATCATGTAAATAAAAATTTTACACTGATAGAAAACGGAGTAAAAACCTGCATGTATGAGGGATACCCTGATTTATATATGCAATTCAGTAAGCCGTGTACATTCCATTTCCAACCGGATTGGTACAAAGGAATAGAATATACGAAAGAAATGGAAAGAGGATTTCCTTTCAAGGAAGATCTATACGTTCCGGGTTACTTTGAAATACCTATCGAAAAAGGAGAATCCGTTTATTTTTCAGCTGCTGACGAGGCTATCAAACCTGCTGATATAGAAGAAACTTTCGATATAGAAGTTGCCGCCAGAACACCAAGAACCAGTTTCTATAACTGTTTGAAAAATTCTGCTCAGCAATTTTATTATCGTCCAACCGAAAACGATGCTTATCTTTTGGCCGGTTATCCTTGGTTTAAAGTCCGCGCCCGTGATTTGTTTATCTCTACTCCGGGAGGAACACTATCTATAGATGATCCTGTCCGTTTTGAGAAAATATTGACAACAGCCATTCCAGCTATCCGGAATTTTATCCGGAATCGTAAACAAGATTCCGTTATTAAAGAAATAGATGCCCCTGATGTTTTTTTGTGGGCGGTTTGGGCTATACAACAATACTCCAAATACGAAGGAAAAGAAAAATGCAGAGAAAAATATCAGGACATTTTACAGGAAATAATCAACTATATATTATCGAACGAACACCCTAACCTTTTCGTCCATGATAACGGATTGGTATATTCAGACGGTAAAAATAAAGCCATTACATGGATGAACTCGATGGTAGATGGTCATCCCGTAGTTTTGCGCTCAGGATATATTGTAGAATTTAATGCCCTTTGGTATAATGCATTGGAATTTGTTCTGGATTTGCAGATACTGAAAGACGCTGCCAAAATAAAAAACTTATCTGAAACTCTCAAGGAATCCTTTATTAACACCTTCCTCAACGGATATGGCTATCTGTTCGACTTTGTCGATGGTGACTATACAGATTGGAGTGTTCGTCCGAATATGATTTTTGCCGTTGCATTGGAGTTTTCTCCGCTGGACAGGAATCAAAAACGGAAAATATTGGATTTTGTAACTAAAGAATTATTGACAACAAGGGGTTTAAGGAGCCTCAGTCCAAAAAGCGAAGGATACAAACCTTATTATATAGGTTCGCAACGTGACCGTGATTTAGCCTATCATCAGGGGACAACATGGCCATGGCTATTCGGCGCATACATGGAAGCATATCTGAAAGTATTCGGAAATAGCGGTATCTCATTTGTAGAAAGAATGTTGATCGGATTTGAAGAAGAAATGCAATTGCATTGTATCGGTTCGATTTCTGAACTATATGACGGAAATCCTCCATACAAAAGTGGAGGAGCTATTTCTTTTGCAATGAATGTCGCTTCGATATTAAGAGTTTTGAAATTGTTAGAACAATACAATGTTTAAGGATGAATATTTATGGTAGATTAAAGATAAAAAACAAAAGAAAATAGAAAAAGACAAAAAAATTGTCTTTCAATCTATAAAATCTATTTCTATTTTCTTTAATCTTTGTTCTTTTATCTATATTTAATTTTCTCCTTCAACCTTAAATAATTAAACCATAAACAAAATGAAAGCGCTGATGTTTGGTTGGGAATTTCCTCCTCATATCTTAGGAGGCCTTGGTACAGCTAGTTACGGTCTTACCAGAGGTATGTCCATGCAAAAAGACATGGAAATACTTTTTGTGATTCCAAAACCTCGCGGTGACGAAGATCAAAATTTCCTGAAAATATTAGGAGCATGTAATACACCAGTCGTCTGGAGAGATATTCATTGGGATTATGCCCAATCCCGTTTAAGCAAATTTATGGACCCCCAGGAGTACTATAATCTGAGAGATCATATCTATGCTGATTTTAGTTACCGGCATGTAAACGATTTAGGTTGTATCGAGTTTTCCGGACGTTACCCTGACAACTTATTGGAAGAAATTAATAATTATTCCATCGTTTCCGGTGTAATTGCAAGAACCTATCAATTTGATATAATCCACTCACATGACTGGCTTACTTATCCCGCAGGAATCCATGCTAAAAGCATAACCGGAAAACCATTGGTTATCCATGTTCATGCTACGGATTTCGACCGGAGCCGCGGCCAGGTCAATCCTCAGGTATATGCCATTGAAAAAGACGGGATGGATAATGCCGATCATATCATTACAGTCAGTAACCTGACACGGAATACAGTGATTGAGAAATATCACCAGGATCCGAGAAAGGTAACAACAGTACATAATGCTGTAGAACCGTTGAGTCCGGAAATACAATCCATATCATCTATCAAGGGAACTAAAGACAAAGTGATTACCTTTTTAGGACGTATAACTATGCAGAAAGGGCCCGAGTACTTTGTGGAAGCAGCATCTCTTGTACTGAACAGAGCAAAAAACGTACGCTTTGTAATGGCCGGAAGCGGAGATATGATGAACCAGATGATCCGTATGGTTGCCCAACGTGGTATTGCAGATCATTTCCATTTTACCGGTTTTCTCAAAGGAAAGCAAGTATATGAAATGCTCAAATCGAGTGACGTATACGTGATGCCTTCCGTATCCGAACCTTTTGGCATATCTCCTTTGGAAGCCATGCAATGTGGAGTTCCGTCAATTATTTCTAAACAATCCGGTTGTGCGGAAATTCTGGACTATGCCGTCAAAACTGACTTTTGGGATGTTGAAGCAATGGCAGATGCGATGTATTCAATCATCACTTACCCTGCTATGGCAGAGTTCCTGAAAGATGAGGGTAAAAAAGAAGTAGATGAGATAAAATGGGAATATGCAGGACATAAAGTCCGCAAAATATATGATAAATTAATATATCAATAAGCATTGTTATGAAAACAATTTGTTTTTACTTTCAAGTTCACCAACCTTTCAGACTAAAACGTTATCGTTTTTTTGATATTGGTCGGGATCATTACTATTACGATGATTTTCTGAATGAAGATATAATACACCGTGTTGCCGACCAGTCCTTAGTTCGTGCTAATAGAACTATGTTAGATATGATTAACGAGTCGGGAGGTAAATTCAAAGTGGCCTTTTCTATTTCAGGATTGGCATTGGATCAAATGGAAACAGATGTTCCGGAAGTGCTTGACGGTTTCAGGGCTTTGGCAAAAACCGGAAATGTGGAATTTCTGGCCGAAACTTACTCTCATTCGCTGGCTTCACTTGCTGATCCCGTTGAGTTTGAAAACCAGGTGAAAGCGCATGCTGCAAAAATAGAATTATTGTTTGGTCAAAAACCTAAAGTATTCAGAAATACGGAATTAATATATAATGACGACATTTCGGAAATAATTGCAGCGATGGGATTTCAGGGAATGTTGGTCGAGGGGGCGAAACATGTTCTTGGATGGAAAAGCCCCAATTACCTATATTCATCGGCAGTGAACCCCAATCTGAAATTATTATTGAGAAATTCCAAATTCAGTGAAGATATTTCTACCCGTTTTTCTCATTATGAATGGACAGATTATCCTCTGACTGCAGATAAGTTTATGAATTGGATCGCTTCGACTCCTGAATCCGAACAATTAATCAACTTATTCATGAACTACGAAGTACTGGGAAATATGCAACCGGCCGAAAGTGGTATCTTTGATTTCTTTAAAGCTTTACCTCGTTTTGCTGCGGAAAAAAATATCGGTTTCTCTACTCCTTCAGAAGTAATCAATAAGTTGAAAACTGTAGATGTTCTTTCTGTTCCTTATCCCACATCCTGGTTGGGAGAAGAAAAAGACGTCAACGGCTGGATTGGAAATGTATTACAAAAAGAAACTTTTAAGAAATTATACAGCATTTCGGAAAGAGTTCGTTTGTTGCCGCCTGAAAAACGCACTTTGCGTCAGGATTGGTCATACCTTCAGGCAAGTGACCACTTTTTCTACATGACGACCAAGCAATCTTTAAAAGGTTTCAGTCCTTACGATAATCCTTATGATGCTTTCAGTAATTATATGAATGTATTGGCTGATTTCATCGACAGGGTTTATGCCGTATATCCATCTTCTATTGAAAACGATGAACTGGAGCCATTGGTAACAATGATCAACAGCCAGTCAGACACAATCAGAGCCCTGGAAAAAGAAGTGGAGGAACTAAAAAAAAGTAAAAAAATAATGGCGAAGGGAAAGAGATCTTCGGAAATATCTTTAAATTAAGAGAGATTAAAAACCAAAAGTGAAAAGTGAAAAATCCATTCCTTTCAATAGAAAAAGATATAATTTGAGTTTTATAATTTATCACCAAAAATTAAGGCTTCATTCCAAATGAAGCCTTAACAAACTAAAAGGGTTTACACTCTATAGTAAACTTTTCATTTTTAGTTTTTATCTTTTTATTTATACTCTGCCTGCACTACCTAATACATTTTCTACTTTGTGCATGTAAAGTTGTTTCAAGCTTTCGCGAGCCGGACCTAAGTATTTTCTTGGGTCGAATTCGGCAGGTTGAGTAGCGAATACTTCACGTACGGCAGCAGTCATAGCCAAACGCCCGTCAGAATCGATGTTGATTTTACATACGGCTGAAGCTGCAGCTCTACGAAGTTGTTCTTCCGGAATGCCGATAGCATCTTTCAATGCGCCTCCGTATTTATTGATGGTAGCCACTTTGTCTTGGGGGACAGAAGATGCTCCATGCAATACAATGGGGAATCCCGGGATTCTTTTTTCAATTTCTTCCAGAATATCGAAACGGAGCGGAGGAGGAACCAGGATACCGTTGGCATCACGTGTACATTGTGCCGGAGTAAATTTATTCGCACCGTGAGAAGTTCCGATGGAGATAGCCAATGAATCTACGCCGGTTTTAGTTACGAAATCTTCTACTTGATCAGGTTCTGTATAAGTGTGATGTTCTGCTACTACATCATCTTCGATACCAGCCAGAACGCCAAGTTCACCTTCGACTGTCACATCATGTTTGTGAGCATATTCAACAACTTGTTTAGTCAGTTCAATGTTTTTTTCATAAGAATGATGAGAACCATCGATCATTACCGATGAAAATCCCATGTCGATACAATCTTTGCACAATTCGAAAGTATCGCCATGATCCAGATGTAATACAATCGGAATATTGCAACCTAATTCTTTTGCATACTCCACGGCTCCCTGAGCCATATATCTTAGCAAAGTTTGATTTGCATATTTACGTGCACCACTTGATACCTGTAAAATAACCGGAGATTTTTTTTCAACACAAGCCTGAATAATAGCCTGCATTTGCTCCATGTTATTGAAATTGAACGCGGGAATAGCATATTTCCCTTCAAAAGCCTTTTTGAAAATCTCTTTGCTGTTTACGAGACCTAATTCTTTGTAACTTATCATTGCTTTATTCTTTAATAAAAAAAATAATGTTGTATAATGTATTGCAAAGATAAGAATAATTTTCTAACTTTGCACACCGAATTTTAAAGCAATAACATAATAACGATATAAGCAATGAAAAAAGGACTTCACCCAGATAACTATCGTCCGGTAGTATTCAAGGACATGTCAAATGATGATGTATTCATCACCCGTTCTACTATTAATGCGAAAGAAACCATTGAAATCGATGGTGTAACTTATCCACTTATAAAAGTTGAAATTTCAAATACTTCACATCCTTTCTATACAGGAAAACAAAAATTGGTGGATACAGCTGGACGTGTTGATAAGTTTATGAGCCGTTACGCAAAACACATGGATTCAAAAAAGAAATGAATTTAATGGTGGAAATTTAAGGTTTTCACAATAAATAATACAAGAAATGAGGGTTGCGATATTTATTTCGTAACCCTTATTTTTTGTGTAAATGTTCTAATGCAAAAACTTTCCGTTCTTTATCCGTTTCTAGCCATGAGGGATCCCTCTTCTTCCAGTTCATCCACTATAATGAAGTCAAAGTATTAACTACTCAGTACAAACTCTTTTCCCATGAATGGGATTAACTTCTCAAAATAACCCGAGCAATGTGAATTTTCTTATTTCAAAAAATAAAATATTTATCATAATTTTATTTTTTAACAATTATTCACGTTGAATATTTTTTGAAATAAAATAATTTAATAATCTTTGCAAAGTAATATACAATACAGTTCTTATTTTATAATTTATAATCCAAAATTTTGATTTATGAATTTCCCGGACAAACTAAAAACAATCATTATTATTTGTGGAGATCAGTTATGGGTCAGGTATTTGAAGTTTTATAACCCTTTAAATCTTTAAAAAATGCCTAATTTTAAATTCATTCCGGATCCCTCCGGAAAAAAATATAAAGTTGATATTTATATATATCAACAAGGAGATAAAAGAGAAGATAGTCATTTGAACTATGTCAGTACAATTACACTAAAACAACAGAAATACGATGGTTTTTATGTAAATATTCGTCGTGAAAATGTTGTATTGGATAGCGCTTGGACTCATGATAATCCATCGGACACATTGGTCTTCTTAAAATCCCTCGTACTGAAAAATCTGAATTTGTTTATCTCTGGTGATGGTATTATTCACAGAGTAAGGAACCTGAAGAATATACAAAAAAGTTGGAAAGAGATTCGTCTTCAGGTAGAATCATCCTATAAAGGAGACGGACTGACAGAACTTCTGAATTCTATAGAAGATAAACTTTCAGATACAAATACAGCTTTGGAGCTCGTGCTCGAAGATCCGTTCATTTCTCTTTTTTTACGCCTTTTTAATAATAGAAAAGATTCACTTAACACAGTGTATATGGCTGATTTTCCTTTGCCAGATAAACCTTGTTATAAGATTTACAGACATTTTTGCCGACGAGAAATGGATAGATCCGGGTTTTATAAATATAGACTGTTATTAACTGTTGATTATAGCAATTGGGAAGATATTTACAGTGGGTTCTCCAAAATGAAACAAGAGAAAGGATGCCTTGGTATATACTTGAATTCTCATTATTTTTTTGCAGACAGAAAAACAATGGTCTCCTTCCACGGCTTATATGAAGCAAAATGGAAAGATGAACTATGGAAAAAAACAAAAATAGATGTTTTAGTGTTGTAAATTCAGAACAAGAAACCAAAATAATCAATATATTTGTCTATCAAATAACTTATATTATGTCACATAAAGTTGCACCCTCCCTCTTGTCTGCTGATTTTCTTCATCTTGAAAAAGATCTGGAAATGATTAATAAAAGTGAAGCCGATTGGTTACATCTGGATGTGATGGATGGCGTTTTTGTCCCCAATATCTCATTCGGGTTTCCGGTGTTGAAACATGTTCAAAAGGTTTGCCAAAAGCCACTGGATGTGCATTTGATGATTGTGGAACCTCAGAAGTTTATCCATGAAGTGAAAGAGACCGGAGCATTCATGATGAATGTGCATTATGAAGCATGTACGCATTTGCATCGCGTAATAGAGCAGATCAAAGAAGCCGGAATGCAGGCTGCAGTAACTCTGAATCCTCATTCTCCGGTTTCGTTACTGGAAGATATAATTGTTGATGTCGATATGGTTCTGTTGATGTCTGTTAATCCTGGTTTTGGAGGACAAAAATTTATCAACCATACACTTGAAAAAGTTTCCCGTTTGAAAGAAATGATCCTGAAGAAACAACAACACGTATTGATTGAAGTAGATGGAGGTGTCAATGTGGAAACGGGGAAATTGCTTCTGAATGCCGGAGCAGACGTGCTGGTTGCCGGTAATTCCGTATTTAATTCCCCCAACCCGACCCGAACAATCAAAGAACTTAAACAATTGACAATTGAAAGTTGAAAATGAAATAATACGAAAAATTTTTCAACTTATCATGAGCCAAGCACCTTTGCTAAAACTTTTAGTTCCTCTTATCGTTGGTATTGTCATACAATATCACTTGAATGACATTTGGGTTGATCTTGTCCTTGGTGTTTTTTCTGTTATTTTATTTTGTGTTTATCTTTTGCCTTTTGTTCGAAGCAATTTGGTTAAAGATTGGTTATTTATCCTTTTTGTTATATCCTTTTGCATGTTATCAGGAAGTTTTTTGCTCAGGCAATCCTTGAAAAAGTCAGATCAAAAAATCTCTTCGTGTAATGAATTGTATTATGGAGTATTACAAGAAGATCCGCTTGTTAAAAAATCATTCGTAAACTGTAAAATAACCTTATCTGATGATAAAAAAATTGTTGCATATATACCCTTGGATTCAATATCCCTCCATTTACAGGCAGGTGATTGCATTTGTTTTCATTCGATACTTGAAAAGCAAAAGAGAAGTCCGGATAATTCATCTTTTGATTATGCTGCATATTTAAGAAAACAAGGATATACGGCAATCACTCACATCCGGAAATCTGATTGGAAAGTTTATAATCATCAGTCCGGTCTAAAATTCAAATCAATAACATTTCAACGGATGTTGTTGGAAAAAATGGAAGAATTAGGTTTGAGTGAAAAATCTTATCAGGTTGGAGCAGCTATGTTATTAGGATATAAAAATGCTTTGGAACCGGATTTAAGGACAAGTTTTTCAGTTTCAGGAGCTTCGCATTTATTAGCAGTAAGTGGCATGCATGTAAGCGTACTGTATGGAGCCATTTACTTCGTATTCAATTTGTTTTTTCGGAATGAACGGCATAAAAAGTTTATTCATTTGGCAGCCTTGCCACTTATCTGGATTTTTGCTTTTGTTACCGGGCTTTCTCCCTCTGTGGTTCGGGCGGTTACCATGTTTACATTTGTTGGTTTCGGGACCTTGACCAGTAGAAAATCAATTACTTTAAACACGCTATCCGGAGCTGCCTTCCTAATGCTGATTTATGAACCCTTATATTTATTTGACGTGAGCTTCCAGCTTAGTTTTCTGGCAGTTGCTTCAATTATCTGTATTAATCCGGTATTTAAAAATCTGTATGAAAATAAAGGAAAATTGATGACTTATTTGTATGATTTATTTTTTGTTTCTTTTTCTGCCCAATTGGGAACAAGCCCGGTTACCTTATTTTATTTTCATCAATTCCCTGTTTATTTTTGGTTGACAAACATATTAGTGATTCCTTTGACCGGATTTTTATTGGTAGGTTTATCTATTGCCTTGATTTTTCAGTCGGTCTTTGATTTGCCAGCTTGGATTTATAAACCGATAGATTTGTTATTTTGTTTTTTTATTTCTATTGTTGAGAATGTAGAAAAGCTTCCGTTTTCTTCTTTAAAAAATATTTATTTAGATGAGATACAGGTTATTATAATATATTGTATAATATATTTCTCATTTTTATCGTTATATTACAAAAAAGCAGTGTACATCTATTTTGTTGAAATGTTTGCCCTGATACAACTAATTTACTACATTTGAAATCAAAATATATAATTGGATGATTACAAAAATTATAACAGAAGAGCATATTCAAAAAGCGAAAAAATATGTTGGCTATGCAGATAAAATAGTTATTATTACCCACCTTTCTCCTGATGGAGATGCTATCGGGTCTTCGTTAGCACTATATCATTTCCTTCAGGAATTGGATAAACAAGTGAATGTAATTATTCCAAATGCTTTTCCGGATTTTTTGAAATGGATGAAAGGCATCAATGACATTCTTGTCTATGAAGATTTTCCGGATATAGCAGTTGAATTACTTGCTGCTGCCGAATTGATTTTCTGTTTGGATTTCAATGAGCCGAAGAGGGTTGGCGATTTGGCCCCTGCACTTCTGGACGCTCCCGGTAAAAAAGTAATGATCGATCATCATTTAAATCCCGGCAAATTCTGTAATGTGACTATGTCATATCCGGAAATATCTTCTACAGGAGAAATGATATTTCGTTTTATTTGCCGGATGGGTTATTTCGAACTGATTAATAAGTATTGTGCCGAATCTATTTACACCGCTATGATGACAGATACCGGCGCCTTTACTTATAATTCGAATAGTCCTGAAATCTATTCTATTATTAAAGAGTTATTAGGCAAAGGAATAAATAAAGATGAAATTTATGCCAAAGTATATAATAACTATTCTCCTGAAAGATTCCGTTTGATGGGTTATCTTTTGTATGAAAAAATGAAAATCTATCCGGAATACAAAACCGCGTTAATTACATTGTCAGGAGAAGAAATAAAACGTTTTAACTGCAAAAAAGGGGATACGGAAGGATTTGTAAATATACCATTGAGCATTAAAGATATTATGTTCTCAGTCTTTATGCGTGAAGATGAAAATCTGATTAAACTTTCATTCCGGTCGGTCGGCGATTTTGCCAGTAATATATTTGCTTCGGATAATTTTAACGGTGGCGGACACCTTAACGCATCGGGAGGGGAGTTTCAAGGAAAAATTGAAGAGGCAGTCTCTCTTTTTGAAAAAGTCTTGCCAAATTATTTTCAGTAAATTATTTTAACTCGTCTCTAACAAAGAACTTTTAAAACATTTATAATGGTCACTTTATGAATTTAAGATAGCTTATTATTATCAGATCAATTTTAAAATCATCATCATCTTAGTCCTTAATTTTTTTTATTCAATAATCCTAATTAAAAACACAATGAGAAAATTTTTAAATTTATTGTTATTGGCTGTAGTGGCCATGTCCTTATCAGGTTGTGCATCCATTGTTTGCGGAACCAAACAATCTGTAAATTTTACAAGTACACCAACTAATGCTACAATTTATGACAATGGAGTTTTGATCGGAAACACACCTTTAGCGGCCAAACTTGAAAGGAAAAATAATCACTTAATTTCAATTAAATTAGATGGTTATCAGCCTTTTGAAGTTGAAATTAAAAAAGAATTTAATGCCTGGTATCTTGGGAATATTCTTTTTGGAGGAATCATTGGATTGGTGGTAGACCCTATTACTGGCGCTATCTACAAATTGTCTCCTGAACAAATTGGGGCACAAATGGGACGTTCTACCGGGGCTGCTTTTGATAAAAAAGGAGATAGCATTTATATCTCAATCTCATTAGAAAAAAATCCGGAATGGGAACAAATCGGATCCTTAGCTTCTATTGAATAGAACTCAGACCTGATCATTATAAATCCTGTTATCTTTTACAAAAACAAAAGATAACAGGGTTTTTTATTTAATGTAACGGACAGAAAAATATATGTTACAAATTTTTATTCAATGTTACTCTCTTAAAATATTAAGAAACTCACAAGCATAATCCATTTTATAAAAGAAGATACTTTTGTAGCAATAATAAAAAAATGACATGAAGCGAATTTTAGTTTTTGTTTTTTTCTTTCAATTATTTTTTTCTCCTGAAATATATTCTATCTATACAGAGAAATATGTTTCCAATGGTGCACAAGCGAATACTTTTCCTCTGACTGTTAACAAGAATACAGTTCCGCTTATTGTAAATTCGGAAGATTTTGCCGGTGTGTTGATAGCTGTTGAAAATTTACAAAAAGATATTCTTGCAGTTACAGAAAAAAAAGTGAGTCTGACGAATAAACTACCGTCATCCGGTAATGTTGTAATTATTGGAACATTGGGTAAAAGCCCTCTGATAGATCAATTGATTAAAGCGAAAAAACTGGATAAATCATTGTTGGAAGGGAAAAAAGAAAAATTTATTATTCAAACAATATCCAAACCTTTTAAAGGAATAGAATCGGCTTTGTTGATTGCCGGAAGTGATAAGCGTGGAACTATTTATGGAATTTATGATTTATCCGAACAAATCGGAGTTTCACCCTGGTATTATTGGGCGGATGTTCCTATCAAAAAATTAGATAATCTATATATATTGCCAGGTACCCATACCGACGGAGAGCCTGCTGTTGAATACCGTGGTATTTTTATCAATGATGAAGCTCCGGCTTTAAGTGGTTGGATACAACAAAATTTCGGATCATTCAATCATCAGTTTTATGAAAAAGTGTTTGAATTGATTTTACGCCTGAAAGGAAATTTTTTGTGGCCGGCCATGTGGGGAAGAGCTTTTTATGATGATGATCCGGAAAATGGAACACTTGCCGATAAATACGGAGTAGTTATCGGTACATCTCACCATGAACCGATGGGACGTGCCCACGATGAATGGCGCAGATATGGAAAAGGCGCCTGGAATTATGCTGCAAACCCGGAAGTATTAGATTCTTTCTGGAAAACCGGCATGGAAAGAATGAAAAATTATGAATCTATAGTCACCCTTGCCATGCGTGGCGATGGAGATGAACCCATGAGTGAGGAAAGTAACATTGCTTTGCTTGAGAAAATAGTTTCCAATCAAAGAAAAATTATCGGAGAAGTTACCGGAAAACCAGTTGAAGAAACTCCCCAGGTCTGGGCGCTTTATAAAGAAGTACAGGAATATTATGACAAAGGAATGCGTGTCCCGGATGACGTTACTCTACTGCTTTGCGACGATAATTGGGGAAATGTGCGTAAACTTCCTGATCTGAATGCTCCCGCACGTAAAGGAGGTTACGGAATGTATTATCATTTTGATTACGTTGGAGGTCCGAGAAATTATAAATGGCTAAATACCAATCAGATCCAAAGAGTTTGGGAGCAAATGAGCCTTTCTTATGATTATGGTGTCAAAAAAATATGGATTGTAAATGTAGGCGATATCAAACCTATGGAATATCCAATCGAATTTTTCCTCGATCTGGCTTGGAATCCTAAAAAATGGATGCCCGAAAATCTTTCCGCACACACGCGTATGTGGGCTGAACAGCAGTTTGGAACTCGTTTTGCAACAGAAATAGCCGATTTTATTACACGCTACACAAAATATAATTCAAGAAGAAAGCCCGAACTCTTATCTCCCGAAACTTATAGTCTGACCAATTATAACGAAGCGGATCGGATTGTTAATGAGTACAATAACCTTGCCCAGGAAGCTGAAAAAATATACAATCAGCTCAATCCCGAATACAAAGATGCTTATTATCAATTGGTTTTATTCCCGGTTCTGGCTTGTGCCAATCTGAATGAAATGTATGTAAATGCTGGCAAAAATCATTTGTATGCTCAGTATGGTAGTCCGGAAACCAACGTATTGGCCCAAAAAGTGAAAGACTTGTTTGAAAAAGATTCCATACTTACTCATTATTATAATCATGTAATGTCGGATGGAAAATGGAACCACATGATGGATCAGACCCACATCGGATATACTTATTGGCAGCAGCCGGAAAAAAATGTGATGCCTGCAGTAAAAACAATTACCCCTGAAGACATAAAGGGAAGTGTACCAATGTTTTTCGAAGAACCAAAGAAAGACCGGACAGAAGTTATGAAGAAAATCTCTTCGGAAAATATCCCGGAAGGAACATTTGTCGGTTTTGACAATTATGTCTCCATTGAAGCTGAACATTTCTCTAAAGCAATCAATACACAGGATATTTTCTGGAAAATTATTCCGGATATGGGTCGAACGTTATCGGCAGTTGCAGCATTTCCTACAACATATTCTACGTTAATTCCCAATGGGCAAAGTCCACGATTAGAATACAATATCTATTTGTTTGATGTCGGAGAAATAGAAATCACCTTATATTTTTCCCCAACCCTCAATTTTAATGATAATAAAGGATTGAAGTATGCCATTTCCGTTAATGATGAAAACTCGCAAATAATTAATATCAATGGAAAATATACTGAAAATCAGTGGAATGAATGGGTAGCCAATAATATTAATAAAATAACGACCAAACACCGGGTTGAGAAAACCGGATTACAAACTATCCGGTATTGGTTGGTTGATCCGGCAGTAGTTTTACAAAAAATAGTAGTAAATGCCGGAGGATTAAAACCGAGTTATTTAGGACCAATGGAAAGCGAAAGAGTGAAGAATTAAAAAATTAAGAATATGAAGAAACACATCGCATTGTTATTATTTGCAGTAATTTTTGTTTTCTTTTCAGCTTGTAAAGAAAAAGAAAAACAGGAAGCTTACCTTGATACGAATTTGAGTTTTGAAGAACGTGTTGATAGTTTGGTCGCACAAATGACTTTGGAAGAAAAAGTCTCGCAAATGTGTTATGAATCCCCTGCCATCGAGCGACTTCATATTCCGGCTTACAATTGGTGGAATGAATGTTTGCATGGAGTTGCCCGTTCCGGAATCGCAACCGTTTATCCTCAGGCCATCGGTATGGCAGCTATGTGGGATGATAATGCAATGTTTCAAATTGCCACAGCCATTTCTGACGAGGCCAGGGCGAAACACCACGAATATGCTTCCCGGGACAAAAGGGGCATTTATCAAGGGTTAACATTCTGGACTCCCAATATCAATATTTTCCGTGACCCCCGTTGGGGACGTGGTATGGAAACTTATGGAGAAGACCCATACCTGACCGGAGAACTGGGTGTTGATTTCATCAAAGGTTTGCAAGGTGATGATCCTAAATATTACAAACTGATTGCTACGGCCAAGCATTTTGCTGTCCATAGTGGTCCGGAATCAACCCGTCACTCATTTGATGTGAATCCAAGCGATTATGATTTTATCGAAACCTATTCTCCTCAATTTAAAAAAGCAGTAGAAGAAGCTAAAGTATATTCCGTGATGTGTGCTTATCAACGCTTAAAGGGATTGCCTTGTTGCGGAAATAAATATCTGGAAGATTTGTTGCGGAATAAATGGTCATTCCAAGGTTACATTGTTTCTGATTGTTGGGCTGTCAGGGATTTTTTTGAAGTAAATGCCCACCATGTGGTTAACACCAAAGCCGAAGCTGCTGCCATGGCTGTGAAAGCCGGAACAGATCTTAATTGCGGAGATTCTTATCCTGCTTTGGTCGAAGCTGTTAAATTAGGTTTGATCACAGAAAAAGAAATCGATATTTCAGTAAAAAGATTGATGCTTGCACGCATGAAACTGGGCATGTTTGATCCTGATAATATGGTTAAATATGCACAAATCCCTTATACAGTGGTTGATTCTAAGGAAAATCAGGCATTGGCATTGGATGCGGCTCGCAAGTCCATCGTTTTATTAAAAAATGAAAAAAACATTTTACCTTTCAGTAAAGATGTAAAAAAGGTGGCGGTGATTGGCCCTAATGCCGATGATTTAGAGGTATTATTGGGAAATTACAATGGTTATCCTTCGGCTCCCAAAACTCCATTGGCCGGTCTGAAAGAAAAATTGCTTAACGCAGAAGTCATTTTTGCTCAGGGATGTGCATTAGCTGAAAAACTACCTTATTTACAGGATATTCCTTCCGAGTATTTATTTACTGATGAATCCAAGAAAGAAAACGGATTGAAAGGAGAATATTTTGCTAATTCGAATTGGGAAGGACAAGTAACACATGCGCGCGTGGATAAAAATGTTGCTTTCACTTGGTGGGCCACTGCTCCTTTCAGCGATATGAAATACGACGAATTTTCTGTTCGTTGGACAGGAGTCCTTGTGCCTCCGGTTACCGGAGAATATGCCATCGGTTCAGATGCTTTCTCAGGATGCCGTCTGTTTTTGGAAGATAAATTATTGGGCGAAAGAGAAGATGTGCATCACGCTCGTAAGGAATATGAAATAATGACTCTCGAAGCCGGAAAAGCATATAAAATAAAAATAGAATATAAACAAAAAAATACCGAATATGCTTTGATGCATTTACTTTGGGATACACCGAAACCCAACTTAAAACAAGAAGCTATTGATCTGGCGAAATCTTCCGATTTGGTTGTACTTTGCATGGGTTTAAGTCCCTTACTCGAAGGCGAAGAAATGAAGGTAAAAGTAGATGGATTTTCCGGAGGCGACCGTTTGGATATTCAACTGCCTAAAACACAAACCGATTTGATTCGCGAAATTCAAAAGCTGGGAAAACCTACAATCTTGGTTTTGTTGAATGGTAGCGCCCTTGCTTTCAATTGGGAAGCCGAAAATATTCCTGCGATTATCGAATCCTGGTATCCCGGTCAAGCCGGAGGAACAGCCATTGCCGATATTATTTTCGGAGATTACAATCCGGCAGGCCGTTTGCCTTTGACATTCTACAAATCGATTAAAGATATTCCTGCTTTTGACAATTATGATATGGCTGGAAAAACTTATCGTTATTTCAAGGGACAACCTTTATATGAATTCGGTTACGGATTGAGTTACTCTACTTTTGAATATGAAGTGGATAAAATTCCGGCTGAAATTAAAACCGGAGAAAAAATTGAATTATCTGTTAATGTAAAAAATACCGGAAAATTAGATGGAGATGAAGTCGTTCAATTGTATGTGACTCTTCCCAATGCCAAAGAAGTTCGTTCTTTACAAGGATTCAAACGTATTCACCTGAAAGCGGGAGAAACAAAAACAGTAAACTTTACCCTTTCATCCCGGCAATTAGCAACATTAGATCAAGATAATCAGCCGGTTATGCAGGAAGGAAAAATATTGATATCTGTTGGAGGAAAACAACCCGACAGTAAATCCATCTCAGCTAAACAAGTGGTGCAAAAAGAAGTAAAAGTCAATGGATCAAAACAGTATGTAGTAAATTAGACTTGATGAATTGAAAATGGAAAGTGGAAAATTGAAAATTGAAAATGATTTCGTGTGTAAGCATCATTTTCAATTTTCCACTTTCCATTTTCAATTATTTTAAGAGTTCCAACGCAGAGCGGCCGTAATCATCCGCTACTCCCCGTCTTTTTGGATGTTTCTGTCTCCGTTATTTTTGCGTAAAAAAATGAAGAAAACCTCTCTTATGAGGACAGGGCGGAACTACGTTCGAGGCTTTCCTATCCCATTATGTGTGCTTTGGAGAAATGGATAGTGAAAGAATATCCCCATGTGCTTCCTAAAGGACGCATCGGAAAAGCCCTGAGTTATACCTATAAGATATACCACCGCTTATCCCGTTACCACCTGGACGGAAGATACCGCATTGATAATAACCTGGCAGAGAATGCCATCCGTCCACTCGCCCTGGGAAGAAAAAACTACCTGTTTTGTGGAAACCATTCTGCAGCCGAAGATGCAGCTGTGATCTACTCCCTTTTCGGTTGTTGCAAGGAAGCCGAGGTCAACTTCCGGCAGTGGCTGGTATATGTGCTGGATAACATCCACTCCTATGACAATGATTACTCGAAAGACCTGGACAAACTCTTGCCTAAACACTGGAAAGTAGAAAATTGCAATAAAACCACCGGGTGAATAAAAATCAATCAAAGTCTCTAACTGGTCTCTGAATATTTTGGAGATTTGTTAGAGACAAAATCAACTCCAAAATTAGAAAACGGACTTCACCGGATGCTTATGTACAAAGCAAAAGTTGATATGAGATAAAAAAGTGTAAAATACTAAATAAGTCAGGGAAATACGCAGGGCAAAAGCGCCTACACCGAAATTTTTCAAAACTTTGCGGACAATCGGATTGGCTTTGGCGGCTGCCGGTGCAGCAATTTTAGCTGCGCCTGTTGCTTTGCCTGTGGGCTTGGTGGCCGCTGCCGGATATGTGGCATTGGCAGGTGGTGTGCTGACTGCCGTTAGTCAAACGGCAGTGGATACTTCCGATAAAAACGCTTCAAGCAATGAAAATCCTTGAAACAGCTACTAACGGCCATGTACGTGCAGGAACATTCGGTGGGGCGTTATTGTCCGTTTTTAGCAATATATTTATGGATGATTTGGTAAGAACGGCTGTTTTGGCAGCTGTAGGCGCAACGGTCAGTTTCCTTGTTTCAATGGCTTTAAAGTATCTATTCCGGCGTTTCAAACGCTAAAAAATCTACCGTTTTTGGTGTGGTAACCTTTCGGTAGGTCGGGGCTTCCTTCGCGGGAAGCCTTTTTTGTTTCCGCATGATTACAAGGAAGCATTCACAAAGCTTAGGCACCGAATTTGGGAATTGGACGGAATTTCCAAAAGGAAACGGAATAAAAAGCGTAGCGGCTTTATGCCGTAGTCTTTTGGAAACCCGAAGGGCTTGTTCCGGACAATTGCGGCATACCTTTGCCTATGCTTTTGAGTGCGTGTGCGCGGGCTTTCTTTGGGGATAGACAATTCAAAAGAGGCTGTGGAAAATGGCCAATAGAAAATCAAACATTATTTTTTGTAGCTTCTTTTAACCTTGAAGGGTGGGTGGGGTTTTCCCCCTTTCCGGAAACGGCTTCATTCCTTATGGGTGGGAAGTTGTGCGGCTATTTAACATAATTGGGTTATGTTGCAAGGCGTTAGCCCGTAGCGATAGCGAAGCCCGCAGGGTTGTGGACATAACTACATGTTATGTTATTTAGCTTCGGTTGGTTTGGGTTTGGCGCAAAGGCGAGAGGGGTGGTTGAGCCTGCTTTTTTGCCGTAGCCGATTGCGCTTTGCCGCCCGCAGGTATGAGGACGGACAATGGGCAACGACGGCGAAGCTGCAAAAAATGTGACAAACCCCAAACCAATCCGCGCACAACGGGTGGGTACATTATAAAAGCCGGTTCGGGAAAGGGGAATTATTAAACAATTCCTTTTCTGTACCCTTTTGAAAATGAAAGAAGATTTAATTTAAACCCTCTTTTATAGTCTCCAAACTTCCTAATGCACTTTTTATATTATTGATAATTTCAACAATTAAATCTTCAGGTTCTGGTAAATTATCTAAATCAATAACACCTTCATCTTTCAGCCAGGGAATATCTAAATTAGTTTTATCTCTTTGAAGAATCTCATCATAACTAAATTTTCTCCAGCGCCCTTCTTGATTTATCTTACTCCACGTTTCTTTTCTTTTAGAGATGTCATTAGGTCGATAGCAACTTATAAAATCACGCAAATTTTCAAATGTTAGCGGATTTTTTTTTGGTGAATGACTAATGTTTGTTCTGTAGTCATAAAACCAAATATCCTGTGTCGCATGCTTTTTATGTTTTCTGCTAGTATCGAAAAACAATACATTCGATTTTACACCTTGTGCATAAAAAATTCCTGTTGGTAAACGAAGGATAGTGTGAAGATTTACTTCTTCCAACAGCTTTCTTCTAACGGTTTCTCCCGCTCCCCCTTCAAATAGGACATTGTCAGGTAATACAACAGCTGCACGTCCGTTTTCTTTGTTTAGCATTGTTACAATATGTTGTAAAAATGCTAGTTGTTTATTACTTGTAGTTACCCAAAAATTCTTTCTTTCAAAGTAGCCTTCTTTTGTAGCTAGTTTTATATCATTTGTTGGAATGTCACTGCTGCTTTTCCCAAATGGCGGATTTGCCAGTACAATATTTACTTTTTCAATATCCTCATCTTTTACTTTTAGACTATCACAAACATGTATATCTGGTGTTTGTTTCAAATCGCCAATGCCATGAAGATACAAGTTCATCAGGCATAATCGAGCTGTTGATTTTTCTATTTCCCATCCATGAAAAGCGTTAAACTTTATAAATTTTTTATCTTTTTCGGATAGATTTGGTAGCTTATCCAAATATTCTAATGCTCCTAAAAAGAAACCTCCCGTTCCACAGGCGGGGTCAGCAATAGTCTCATTAGGTTGAGGACAAATACATTCTACTATTGCCTTGATAACAGCACGAGGCGTGAAGTATTGCCCTGCACCACTATTCTCGGCATTCTTTTGAAGAAGTGATTCATAAATTTCCCCTTTTAAGTCATAATCAGTAGATGTCCAATCTTCTTCATTTATAAGATGGATGAGCTTTCTTAATTTCACAGAATCACTGATTTTATTCTGTGCTCCTGCAAAAATATCTTTCAACATTCCTCCGGATTCTGATAAAAGTTTCAAAATACTTTCATATTGGAATAATAATCCACCATCTTTATTGGCAACTAATTTCCCCCAATCACAAATCTCTGGCAAGTTGTATTTTCGCTTATTTTCATCTGCCATTTTAAGAAATAGAAGATATGTGAGTTGTTCTAAATAGTCATTATATCCTAATCCGTCATCACGAAGTGTATCACAAAATGACCATATTTTTTGCACTAAATTACTCGTATTCATCATGCGGCTTGTCTTTTAAGTTCGTTGTATTTTCTTAATAAAGAGTTGTAAAATATCTGATTATTGCAACTTGCTAAGTAATAAAACAATGGGGCTTTTTACGATATTACAATTACTGAATCTACGCTTTTCGAATAATTGTGCTGTCAAAAGTAATTCTGTTTTTAGTTGTTCCTCATTGTCAATATTAGCATTCGATTTAATCAAATTATATATAAAATCCATAGTCCAGGAATCAAACTTTAAATAGTCATCAATATATCGCCTTTCTATATTAAAAACCTCAAACCATGTAATATTTTTTTCACTATCAGTGTTAATTGTTAATACCCACTTGCCTTCGTCGTTATTAATATCCGTTTGTGGTATAATGCTCTCTGTGAAAGAAAAGTTTATATTCAATTCAGTTGTGTATGGATATGCAAAGCTCCTACGAACATCATCTTTATACAATATATCTTGTTCTTTCTTGGCTTTTTCGTTACAAAAAGAACACATTGGGGCCAAATTATATAAATTGACAGCCAGTAATGGATATATTGATTTAGGTAACAAATGGTCATAATCTTCTCTAAAAGTTTGATGCATATTTTCAACACCACAAAATGGGCATATCTTGTCCAGAGGCATATCTGAATACATTTGTTTATAATGCCCTATAATATCCCATCTATCAGATTTGAGTGTTGTTTCCGATATATATTTCATAAGATTATAAAGACTATCATTACCTATTAATTGTTGTAAAGAGTCTTTCTTAATATCAGAACAGTCAACTGAAGTATCTTCAAAAAAGCATTTTATACATTGGCATTTCTCAATTCTTGAATAAAAATCATTTTTCTGCTCATTTGTAAGTTTTTTATATGAGTTGAAAAACAATTTAAATTTTTCTGCTAATGTTGGGCTAATGCTTAAAAGAGATGAAAATTCAGGATGAAAGTAATTGCCATCTATTCTAAATGCGGTACTACGTTTTACATTTCTTATTCTTCGGAAAAAGAACAGTAGATGTTTATGTAACCTGTGTAATGAGTGTTTCCTGATATATTGATACTTATATAACATCTTTATTTTTTTTGAGACAACATATCAATTCTTCTATATAGAGGCAATATTTGTGGTGAATCGCCCAATTTTTTGAGCTCCTCCTCTATTTTAGCAGGGTCTGTTTCTTCGTGTAGTTCTTTTATTTTGTCTGACGCTTCTTTTGATATTACTTCATCCATTCCAAATGCCATTTGAAGAATATTATCGAAAGATGCTCCAAATGTTTCTTGACCTGGATTTCTCACCTCGATATTTTCATTATTGATTCTTTCAAAGATATATACATTCTCTCTTGGGCAGTCTGATACAATGAAAGGCGAATGAGACGTTAAATATAAATCTTGTTTTCTGGATTCTGTGAGTTCTTTTAAATGGCTAATAAAAAGCCGTCTCCATTTAGGGTTAAAATGAGTTTCAGGTTCATCTAATAGAAACAATGAATTATCATGGTCAACCATAATTACCGAACCAAAAATATTAAAATATTGGTGTTCACCATCGCTTAATGAAAGATAATCCACTGTCTGTCCATTTTCTAGCTCCAGCTTCAATTCAGAATAGTGTAAAACCTTGTCCTTATTAGGGACAGAAGGCATTTTATTAATTAAACGCCGATTTTTTCGGTCTTTTTCTATATTTTTTCGTACAACTTTATCAATCATTAAATTGTTTAAAAGTTCAAATTTGTATAAAGCTGTATATAGGTTATATGCAGATTTAAAGAAGTGTGTTAATGCTTCTTTAGTGGCATCATCAAAATAAAAGTCGAGAGTATATTTGTTTAGCTTTTCATCATATTCATAACAAGTAGCAGTATTTATTAAAAAATTTCTCCATTCCCTGAGTTCATCTGTTAATATTACTCCCACTTCTCCATTCACAGGAATTTTAGGTGCTGCCGGTGAATTTGTTTGGATGATAATTTGAAAACTTTTCAGTTTCTTGATTTTTAACTCATTTTTTAACTTTCTTACTCCATCATATTTTTCAAAAACTAAATTACTGATAACAATACCCAGGTTGGTACTATAATCCATAAAATAAAACCTCGGCTCATAGTCTGTATTGTCAAACCCTTTCATAGCTCTATTCGCTGTGTATATTGCGTATTCATCATAATAGGCGAGAAAGGGAATACTAATAGTTTCGTTTTCTCCGGATGTATATCCTATTATTTTTACAGGAAGGTAGAGCTCAATTTCTTCTTCTCTAATACTTATCTCTTCTTTATTCTCGTTGATGATGATAACTTTAGGCGGTTTATTCATTTTTTCTTGAATAAATTCGACAAAGTATCTTTTATCGTTTAAAACAATAGAATAGGCAATCTCAAAAAGAAAAGGTGGTAATGTGCTTTTAGGCTTGTTACAATTTCTATATAATGAATCAAGGTACACAAATAAATCAGCTATAGATTCTAATAGCTGAGATTTACCAGAGCCATTTACTCCAATTAAACAGTTCGCATTTACAAAATTTCCAATGTTTTCAGGAAAATTTAATTCCAAACCTTCTATTAAAGGCTTATGCGGAATACTGTGTATTTTAATCCTTTTTATTTTCATGGCTAATTTTATAAGTAATTTTAGCTATTTTTGAATCAAATTTTGATTGTATGGTTTTATTCTCCAATAAGGAAAATAGCTGGGTCTTCAAATCTTCATAAGACATAAAAACATTATTCTTGATATCCTCAAATGTGAAATCATTTTTACCAAAGGTTTCTTTTAAGATATCTATTAAATGTTTCTTCTGGGGTTTCGTTTTTACCTTAGTCATATTTTTTTGATTCAATAAATATTCTTCTTTTTCTTTTTTTATTTTATTCAATAATTCTATAGCTGGTTCATCATCAAAATTCTGAGCAATAAGTTTACCCTCAAAGGCTTTTTTCAGAATAGCATGTCTTTCCATTATGATTTGTTTAATGGAATTTTCTATCTCTTTTGAAACGTTAGATGTAAGAGAATATTCATGGTCTAGTTTCTGTACAATTTCCTTACATTCTTCAAGTGATGGAACCCGAACTTGAATATTATTCAGTTGAGACAAACTAATTCCTTTTACAGTAGTTCCACTTGATAATGTAATAATATCTTTATAATATGCATTGAGCAAATAGTATATAAAATCGGGGCTAAAATTTTTGTTTTTAGGGCGAACAATTTTTAAATCTTGGTTAATTGCAGTGTTAATATTCGGTATGGTAACTTTTCCCGGTGATATCCTTGTAACAAGTATTATATCACCTTTTTCAGTCATTTTAGCAGAACTATTAAGCAATCCTTCTTCTGTAATTCGGTCTTTCGTATCATTTAAATATTTTGAATTGATATCTTTGACTGTAGCCCAACAAATCTTTCCATTCCACAACTGTTTTTGTTTTTTGCTGGGTGTGCCACCTCCTATAAATTCAAATAAATCTCCAATCTGAAATGTTTTCCATTCTTTTGTATTGATTCTTAATGTTTTGCTTAAAATGGATAGTTCGTAAACCTTTAATCGACCAAGTTCTTTCATTAGAGTTTCTTCAGCTTCATCTAGCTCACTGAATAATTCTTCTATTTTTTCAACTATTCGATGTTGTTCTTTTAAAGGGGGGAATGGAATATGTATTTTGCTAAAACTGCTGGCCGATAACTCTAAGAATGTTGTTCCACTTGCCATTTGTATCGCAAGGTGTTTTGCAAACCGTAAATAGTAGTATAAATAGTCAATAAAAAAAGATGAAGTAGGAATAATATTTTTAAATCCTTGATTTGTACATAATTCGCATTGTGATATTGCCGTATATCCAATAGGGGCCCTTGAGGAAAATAAAAGACTTCCTTTAGGCAGTAATACAGCTGAAGAATTTCCTAATCCTAATTGTGTTATATTTCGTTTACCCTTTTTTACATACTTTTCTTTATTATTAGATAAATCCGCAGGTGTAATCCAAACAATCTCACCACCCCAAAATGATGGTTCTTTAGTAGATGGCGTTCCCCCACTAACAACAATGCCAAGTTCTCCCAATGTTGTCCATACCCATTTTTTGGGCAATTTATTTTTTGATTCTGTATTGCCCATCTTATATTTTTTCTATTATTTCCTTTTTTACCACTTCCCAAGCCTTTTCATTATCATATTCTACACCCGGTTTCAATATAATGTGAATGTCGTCCAAAAATTCTTTATCAGTTATTTTTTCTTCCATATTGGCCAGAAATTGTTTTTGAGTGGGTGGCTTATCTACCGAATATTGCATATAGGTTTTGTAGCATTGAATGAGTTTCTGGATATCAACATCTTGATGAATCAAAGCCCAATACAAGTCAAATAAATCACGGCCTTTACGGCGTTGATATAAAGCACGCAATTTAGTTCCCAAGAGTTCTTCCAATTCATACCCTGTTAACATACATTCGCCCGAAAACCAAGAATTTTCGACTTTGTAAGGAATTTCTTTCAAGCCCAACACATTGAAATGTTCACGTGTATTGATTTCGATTTTCAGTCGCATACTAATTACAGATGGATCTTCTGTTTCGAAACGGTAAATAATAGTATTGTTATGGATATGTTGTTTTACGGTGCGTTTTGTTCCGAGAAACGAAAGCCGCTCGCGGATTTGTTTCAAAATAGGATTAATTGGTTCTGATTTGATTTGTACCAAATCAATATCTTCAGAATAGCGAATTTGTGGATTAAGATACAGCTTGTGTAAAGCTGTTCCACCACGGAATGCTAAAGAATGTTTTAGCAAATCGTCCGAAAACATTTCAACCAACGCTCTTGCTATTATTAAGTCTTGTTCTACTTGCGCATCAGTTGGCCAAGGGGCTTGCGTTTTCCATTCTTCTATGTATCGTTGCGGTATCATAAGTCGCTTTCTATTTCCATGTTTTTAATTACTTTCCATCGATTGTCGTTTTCGCCTTTTTTTACTTTTTGAGGTGAAAGAGGTACATAGAAAAATGTCCGCTGATTCAATACCTTCCATAAACTATCAGCCAACTTTCCCTGTAAAAGTTCAGTTTCTAAAACATATCCTAAACGCTGTATTGCCGCTGTATTAGCATATTGCTTCGCTATCTTTGTAAGTGTTGTAGCTTTCATTTCCTCAACCAATTCTTGTAATACAGACACGATGCGGTTTATTCCAAATTTGTGATTGTATGAGAAAAAATCAAACGCTGTCAATTCAGGTAAAGAGACGTTCATATAACCAGCGTTTGTTTTTTGCTGTATGACACCAACTTTTGACCAATCGGTTTTCGATAAAAAATTAATTTTTAATTTTTTATTCTTTATGCTTCGGGGTGCAGGGCTCTCTGTGATGACGAAATATTCCATAGGCTGCTGATGCGCTGCACCAAATACGGCTGCGGCAGAAAGCAATGCCACATAATATGGTTTATTCAACGATTTCATCAAATCATCAATAAATAAATTTGCGGGCAGCATTCCTTGTTTAGAATATTCGGGGGGGATAATAGCATAAAACCCTTTACGAATTTGCGCTACATCGCCTTTCTTCTTTAATCGTCCGAGGCTCTGATTTATAGTTGTATTCGACAAATCAAACTTTTCTTTTAGCTCTTCGAGCGTAAAAGTATATCGCCCCTGTGAACGCACAGAAGATAAGTACTTTTCTAAATAATTACGGCCCAAATTAGCTGTATTATTCATAGTTTTAACTTGCGATTTAATACGATAAGCAATATAAATTGCAAATGTAAACTATTTTATTCAAAAAATCAAATCGTGTTTTAGTTTCTAACTGCGATTTATATCACTAAGCAATATAAATCGCAAATTTGTTCTTTCATTTTCTTTTATCCTTCGCCTCTCTATCAAACGCCACCATATTGAATAGGTCCCGCATACGGGAACGGACACGGTTGCCGTAACAGTCTTCGAGCTCGGAAGCTGAGAGGTTGGTGGTGGCATGGGTAATCATTTTATGAGCGATAAAATGGTCGTAACGGGAAAGTAAAATTTCGCCCATGACATTACATTGGTTGCCGAAGTATTTGAGAGCGCTTTCGCTGCCGAGGTCGTCGAAGCAATGAGTGAAGGGGCGGCGGTCGGATGAATGGCTGTAGGCATGGGTACTGTATTTTTGAATAATTTCGTAACCGTCGCGGATGAACTCGAAGGTGATTTCACGACAAGATTTAATGCCGAAGCGTTGTTCGTTGGGTGCTGTTGTTGTAACTAAAATACTGTCTATTAGTCCTTTTTCGGTAGCATGGAATCCGTATCCTTCCTTTCTCAACTGTCTGACTGCAGATCTTACGGAATTTGCCTTTACCTGATTAGCCTTAATTTCCACGGTTTCGCCCATAGGAATAGATAAAAGCGAGGCCTGTACGCTAATCTTTACCGCTAGTTTTATTTTCTTTGTTTTTTCCATGTTTTTATTATATTTTTTATATATTAGTCGATTATCTTTTTTTGTGCCGAACGATTATGTTTACGATTGTTTGGAGATGCAAATATATTAGTCATTTGACAACTATAAAAATTTTAATTGTTAAAATAGTTGTCAAATGACTAATTTGGAATAATTATAAATAGGCCGTTATGAAAAATGAAAGTATTATATTGAGAATGAGAGATTTGATTAATTATATGGGATTGACTGAGTATTCTTTTTCTCAATTAACGTCAATAGATAGGTCTAATTTGTCTAAAATGATTAACGGTCAGAGGACTATTGGGGGGTCAGTAATTAATAAAATCGTATTAGCGACGAATTGTAATAAAGAATGGCTTCAAAATGGGATCGGAACAATGTTTGATTCAAAAAACAACGATATCATTCCTGATGCGTTATGCCATTACACAAATGTAGATTCCTTATTATCCATTTTGTCTTCTGGGAAATTAAATTTTTCCAATAAAATAAATGCGAATGATATTTATGAAAGGAAGATTCTAGGGTTTAGAAGAATGGAATTTGGGAATGTTCTAGAGGTAAAAAAAGAGGTCGATAATACCAAATTTATATCATTTAGTTCTACTGCTAAAGATTCAATCATGTGGGATGCGTATGCTAAAAATCACGAAGGGGCTTGTATTGAATTTGATAAGGATTCTATTTTGTATAAAAATCCCATACTAAACAATAGAGTATTTAATGTAAAATACGACTTGTCAAGTATAAATAAAAATATGCCTACCGAATATCTATTGAAATTTAAAGGAAAATCCTGGTCTTATGAAAAGGAGATTAGATTCATATGTAACACAGAGGACGAAAGTGTTGATATATCTGGGTGTATAAATAAAATATATCTTGGAAGCGAATTAAAAGCTTCTGATATTCAGAAAATAGCTAAAGCTTTTTGTGATAAAGAAATTGATGACAAATTAGAATTTATCCAATATATATATAATTACGGGGATAACAAATATATGGAGGCAAGTTTTTTTGTTAAGGATCTATTAGGCGCAATGTATGAAATCGATCAAAAATTTGCGCAAAAATATGCAGAAGGGCATGGTGGAGGTGGAAATCTTAAATACGCTATGTTGGAATTTCGTTCTAAATTAAAAAAAGAAGAGGATTTTCTTTCTGAAAATAAGAAATACGCTATCAATAACACTGAATTGTTAGCAGAAATTGAGAATTTGAAAAAAGAATTCAGTGAGATTCAAGCTAAGTATATTAAAGTATTAGAAGAGAGAAGTGATTTGAAAAATCAAATAGAGGGACTTAAAAAGGGGCAATCATCTGAACAAGAAGCCCCATCTCATTCAATCTCAAAAAGATAGTTTTTTTGATTTTTGCGAGTTTAAGGTCAACAAAAACAATGTAATTTATTTATTTTTTCAAAGTTAATATAATTGTTTTACGTTATATAATTTTTTTTGTGATTAGTGAGGGTTTTTCGTGTGGTTTGGGCGGGGAGGTTGGTCTAAAAATAATTTGTTTGAAAATGGTTAATAAATTGAATCTAATATTTTTGTTTTTGATGCTAATGTCATGTTCTGATAAATCTTTGGTGGAGAAAATAGAATCTTTAGAGGACAAGGTTGATAGTTATCAAACAGGGGTTTCGGACTTGAACGAAAAGATAGTTGATCTCGAACAAAAGGTTGACGATTTGGAGGATGAATTAGAATCAACTAAGAACGAATTAGAATTTCACTTACTTAATTCTTATTAAAAATGAAACAGATTATTGCAATAAGTATATTTTTTTTATTCTCTATCTCTTGTTTTTCTCAAGTGTGGGTTGAAATAGAACAGACAGATAAAGAAAAAATAGAATTAGATTTATCTTCTATGAAGAGAGACGGAAGCAAGGTGTATTTTTGGACAAAATGGACAGAGTATACTATTACTAACGGGAAAGAGGTAGATAGAAAATTAAAGGATCATAAGGCGGTAATTGCAGATATCGTATATGGGAAATATACTATGTATCGTTATGTTTTTGACTGTAAAATAGAAAAATATCAACTGCTGTCTTTTGTTAAATATACAAAAGATGGAAATGTTTTAGATTCGGGTGAATATATGGAAAATAAATATGATTATTTTTCTGTAGCGCCTGGAAGTGTGGCTTCTGATATTATGTATGATGTTTGTGAGAATAAAATAAACTCACATTACATCAAAGGCATTGCAATAGATTTACCTAAGGATTGGACTGTTAAAAAAGAAGGAAATGGAAAGGTGTATAGTATGCAATGTTTTTCTCCTGGAAATGAAGGAATAAGTATATTAATCACTTCTGAATGCTCTAATCAATCTGCATTTCTAATAGAAACAACTAAATTTTTAGATCCCAATAGAAAAATTGAATATACGGATCCCAAAATAGAATTTATAGGAAACCACATATATTATTCGGCATATGGAATATATAAAGGTCAAATTATAGGTAAAATAGCTGTGATTAATATAAATAAAAATTCATATTATATAAATATTGTTTCTATTGATGAAAAAATAATTGATTCTGTTTTTAAT
>JAVBLQ010000010.1:0-4735 GCA_031553435.1 Bacteroidales bacterium
CTTTTTTATGAATAGCACGCAGGCAGCGCATGTAAAAGGAGGAGGTATTCAAGACGTTACCTTTGGAGAGCATATAGATTTCAAAGTCCTTAACAACCTTACTATCTAATTTTTCAAGCGGAAAATCTTCATTGTTATTGAACCTCAGGAATTTATTGACCAGACTTTGATAAATATCAACAGCACGCTCTTTGCCCTGAGCCAAGAGAATGGGTTTGAGTTCATCGACAAAAACGGAAAGCAAGCAACAACTGTTGTTTTTACGGTAAAGATTGACAAATTCCTTTAAACTAAAACTATGAAGTTTTTCCAACCGGCGGATATGGCTTTCAAGCATCTCACGCTCACGGGATAAATCGGTAGAAAGCTTTTGCAAATAGGGCTCGCGCAAGGGAGAAGAAAAGCCGAGTTTGACCTTTTCCAAAACAGGATTCCATTCATGGGAAAAAAGCTTGTACTGCGTGGTTAATACTTTGACTTCACAATTGTGGATAAACTGGAAAAAGAGCGAACCCTCGCGCTCAGGGACGGACGAAGGACGGAACTTGATTTTGATACTGATTGAATTCATAACCTTGTTTTTTTGTGAAAGGTGAAGCGATGCTTGTGAATTCGCTACGCTCGTGGTGAAGGGGTGACAATGTAACAAACGTCATTTCTTCACTTCTTCACCTCTTCACCACGAGCGAAGCGACCCTCACCTTTCACTGTAATTAATAAAGGTTAGAACGTTATAGAAGGGGGGAAAGTTTATAGCGTGACTAATATGAGCGAAAAGAGAAAAATTTAAACATTTTTTTTTACCTTTATACCCCAAAATAAATTCCAATTAAATTCTATTATGATAAAAAGAATTGTAGTTTCCATCATTCTGTTGTTTTTTGCTTTACATTACCAGTTTGCCTGCACAAATTTATTAGTTGGGAAAAAAGCTTCAGTTGACGGTTCTACAATGGTTACCTATTCTGCCGATTCATATGTACTCTATGGAGAGCTTTATCATTGGCCGGCTGCCACATATCCGGAAGGAACCATGTTGGATATTTATGAATGGGATACAGGAAAACCACTTGGAAAAATTCCTCAGATACGGCAAACCTACAATGTAGTTGGTAATATGAATGAACATCAGCTATGCATAGGCGAAACCACATTTACCGGTCGTGAAGAACTTCAAGACACAACAGGAATCATGGACTACGGAAGTCTGATTTATGTAACACTTCAACGTGCTAAAACAGCCCGCGAAGCTATTAACGTTATGACTAATTTGGTGGAAAAATACGGTTATTACAGCACCGGAGAATCTTTTTCCATTGTAGATAAAAATGAAGTCTGGATACTCGAAATGATAGGAAAAGGTCCCGGACGTAAAGGCGCCGTTTGGGTAGCCGTCCGCATTCCGGACGATTGTATTTCTGCGCACGCCAATCAATCACGCATACATCAATTCCCATTAAACGATAAAGAAAACTATTTGTACTCCAAAGACGTTATATCTTTTGCCAGGGAAAAAGGATATTTTTCAGGGAAAGATCAAGATTTCAGTTTTGCAAATGCTTATGCTCCTCTTGATTTCGGAGCTTTACGCTTCTGTGAAGCAAGAGTATGGAGTTATTTTAATCAATTCAACTCAGAAGCAAAAGATTGGATTTCTTACGCAAAAGGAGAAACAGAAACTCCTATGCCATTGTATGTTAAACCTGATAAGAAATTAAGTGTTAAAGATTTGATGGAAATGATGAGAAATCACTATGAAGGAACAGATTTAGATCCCACACAAGATTTTGGTGCAGGTCCCTTCGGCTCTCCTGTTCGTTTTTCTCCTTTGGAATGGAAGGTTGATACTACAAAATATTTCTTTGAACGTCCGATCGCAACACAACAAACAGGTTTTACTTTTGTAGGACAAATGCGAGATTATCTTCCCGATGAAATCGGAGGCCTACTTTGGTTTGGCGTTGATGATGCAACATTCACAGTTTATACGCCGATGTATGCATCTATAACCAAAATTCCTGAATGTTACCGTGTAGGAAATGGAGATTTCAATCATTTTTCATGGACATCAGCATTTTGGATACACAATTGGGTAGCTAATATGGCTTATGCCAGATACAGTCAAATCATTCAGGATACAAAGCCTATTCAAGACAACCTGGAAAATAATTTCATTGCAATGCAGCCTCTAATCGAAAAAAGAGCTTCTGAAATGAATAACAGAGACAAAGCCGTTGCATTCCTTACAAATTACAGTATCGATGCCGCTCAAAACACCCTCTTGGAATGGAAATCACTGGGAGAAAAAATTATGGTCAAATACATGGATGGAGTGGTAAAGAAAGAAGAAAACGGCTATTTCAAAACCAACGAGTACGGATCGCCTGCTTATCCTAATCGCCCAAGATACAGTGAGAAATATTACAAAATGATTATTGAAGATACCGGAGATAAATTAAAAGTCAAATAGTGAATAGTGAAATTCATTTTACTCATCGTGAATAGTGAATAAAGATAAAAACTATTCACAAGAAAGAAGTGAAGCGACTCTCACCATTCACCATTCACAAAAAAATTAAATTATGGAAAATGAAGTTTTATTAAAACAAGTAACAGCCAAAGCTCAAACTTGGCTTTCTGCAGGTTATGATGCCGATACTCAAGCAGAAGTAAAAAGAATGCTGGACAATGAAGATAAAACAGCATTGATAGAAGCATTTTATAAAGAACTCGAATTCGGTACCGGAGGACTTCGTGGAATTATGGGAGCTGGTTCCAACCGGATGAATATTTATACTGTCGGAGCTGCTACTCAGGGATTAGCCAATTATTTGAAATTGGAATTTTCTAATTTAAAAGAAATTAAAGTTGCCATTGCCCATGATTGCAGAAACAACAGCCGGAAATTTGCTGAAATATCTGCTGATATTTTTTCTGCCAATGGTATTAAAGCATACTTATTTGAAAGCCTTCGTCCAACACCGGAATTGAGTTATACAATCCGCAAATTAGGTTGTCAAAGCGGTATCGTTCTGACTGCTTCCCATAATCCCAAAGAATACAACGGTTACAAAGCCTATTGGGATGATGGAGCTCAGGTAATTGCTCCTCATGATAAAAATATCATCGCCGAAGTAAATAAAATCCTCGATATTTCGGAAATCAACTTCAAAGGAAATAAAGAACTGATAGAAATCATCGGTAAAGAAATGGACGAACAATTCATCAATGATTTGTTAACAATCTCTTTATCTCCCGAATCTATCAAAAGACACAACGATATTAAAATTGTTTACACACCCATACATGGCACTGGTGGCGTTTTAATTCCGGCTGCTCTGAAAAAAATGGGATTCAACAATATCATTCATGTTTCTGAACAAGATGTAGTGAGTGGAGATTTCCCAACTGTAATTTCTCCTAATCCGGAAGAGCCGGCAGCATTAGATTTGGCTGTTAAAAAAGCACAGGAAACAGGCGCTGATCTGGTGATGGCTTCCGATCCTGATGCAGACCGTGTTGGAGCTGCTATCCGTAACGACAAAGGAGAATTTATCCTTGTCAACGGAAATCAAACACTCATCATATTCCTTTACTATTTAATTACCCGTTGGAAAGAAGAAGGTAAACTAACCGGCAACGAATACATAGTAAAAACCATTGTAAGCTCTGAACTTGTGAAAGTAATAGCCAATAAAAACAATGTGGAAATGTATGATTGCTACACCGGATTCAAATGGATTGCTGCAGTTATGCGTGATAACGAAGGACAGAAAAAATATATCGGCGGAGGAGAAGAAAGCTACGGTTTCCTTGCCGAAGATTTTGTTCGTGATAAAGACGCAGTTTCTGCTTGTATGCTATTAGCTGAAATTGCAGCTTGGGCAAAAGACAATGGAAAAACGCTTTATGAATTACTTCAGGATATTTATGTAGAATATGGATTTTCTAAAGAAAAAGGAATTTCCGTAGTCAGACAAGGTAAATCCGGAGCAGAAGAAATAGAAGCAATGATGAGAAATTTCAGGGAAAATCCAATTCAGGAAATTGCAGGTTCAAAAGTTTGTATGATCAAAGATTTTGCAAAATTAATTGCCATTGACAACAATCTCAGAGAACAATTTACACTGGATATGCCTACTACCTCCAATGTATTGCAATATTTCACAGAAGATAATACCAAAATTTCAATTCGTCCCTCAGGAACAGAACCTAAGATAAAATTCTATATCGAAGTACAGGAAAAAGTTTCCTCCAGAAAAGACCTGGAAGCTGCCGAAGCTGCTACTGAAGAAAAAATCAAAGCGATCAGAGCTTCATTGAACATTTGAGACATCAGAAAAGTTTAGTTTATTTTATGAACGCAAAGGCACGGAAATACAGAGTTTTAATAGACTCTTCCGTGTTTTTGTGTTTTAGGATAAATGCCTCAGAAAATGAGAACAGAAACTTTAATAGGACACTACTTCAAGCCCTGCAACAACGGTGATCCGTTTTAAGTTCTACGTTTTACGTTTTGTCGTGCGTAAGCTAAACGTAGAACTTAAAACCTACAACTCAAACCGGGGAGTTCCCGGCTTCTTTAAAAAAAGAACGAGCGACTCAAATCATTGAATCACTCGCTTCTTTCAAAAACTGGCGGCATCCTACTCTCCCACTTGTATGCAGTACCATCGGCGCGTCCGGGCTTAACTTCTCTGTTCGGGATGGGAAGAGGTGGAACCCCGGAGCCATA
>JAVBLQ010000091.1:0-13299 GCA_031553435.1 Bacteroidales bacterium
TGGGTTGCAAAAATTTTGACCGCCTTTGCATTCAGGATGATATGTATAAATTTGTTGCACGGGTCTATGCAAAGGAAAGGAATTTCGATCCGTCTGAATGTGAGAAACTTATCATCAAGTACCGGGATCCCGATGCTTGAAGCCCAAAAAATGGATATAAAATAATTTTTATTGTGGGTATTAATACTGAAAAATATTTAACTAATCCAATATTAAAAAATATATTTCTTCTGTTCACAGGTACAGGAATCGCTCAGATTATTCCTGTAATAGCTTCTTTATTTCTATCCAGGATATATACTCCTACTGATTTCGGAGATTTATCCTTGATTATTTCCGTATCTACTATTGTGGGAAGCGTTGCTGCTTTGCGATATGAATGGGTTATTATCTTACAAAAGAAAATTGCAGGTGCAAAAAAAACCATGGCACTTTCTTTTTCATTAATTGCATTATTTAGCTTGTCGGTATTTATATTATTTATTTTATTATCTCCTTTTCTCAATCACATATTTGTTATATCTGATTATTCGTTATTGTTTTATGCTCCGGTTATAATTGCCTGTATAGCAATATATAATGTTTTTGATAACTGGTTTAATCGACAATGTGAATTTAAGACTATGGCCTATCTGAAAATAATTCAAAGTTCTTCAATTTCTGTGTTACGTGTTTTGTTAGGATTATTGGGTATTTCCTGGGGGCTGATTGCTGGAACAGTCATTGGTTATTTAGTGACAATTTTAACTTGTATATGTTTATTCTTAAAAAAAGAATGTTTCAGTGTTAAATATTTTTCCATAAATAAAATGAAAGATATTGCTGTGTTGTATTGTGATTTTTTTATGTATGCAACACCTAGTGGACTATTGAATTCATTGTCATTAGCAGGCTTGCCAATATTAATAGTTTATTTTTATTTAAATGATACGGCTGGTCTCTATTTTTTTGCAAATAATTTGATTGGAGTTCCCATTTCCTTTCTTTCCAATGCAATGTCTCAGGTATTCAAAAAAGAAGCAGTTATTCTGGTATATTCAAATAGAATTACAGATTTGAATAAATTGATTCATAAGTTCCAACAATCAATTTTTTTTATAACTTTAGTCTTTATTTTTGTGTTATCTTTATTTGGAGGTGATATTTTTTCTTTTTTGTTTGGTAGTCACTGGCAGGAAAGTGGAGAAATGATAAAATTTTTCTCATTTTATTTAATGATTGGAACATATTTTTCAATCATTAGTGCCTTGATTGATATTTTAAGATTACAAAAAGTCTCATTATTTTTTAATGCCTTCTTGTTGCTGTTTCAGGTTGCGATTTTTGCAATATGTTCATTATATTTAAAATTTGAATACACATTATTGGTAAATTCAATTGTGGGCTCTCTTCTATATTTGATATTAGATAGATATGTAAAGAATAGAATTAAAAAATTGGCAAATGAAACTTATAAATACACTGAATAGAATATCCGGAAATTGTTTTTTTGAAGGAAAAATGTTTATAAAGGATACTTTATTATCCCAAAATGAAATTATTTCTTTGTTTTGTAACGCTAAATCCAGAAATGACATATTAGGAATACTTTCAAACATCAATGGATTTTTTTATTTAGCAATTGAAACAGAACATGAAATTTTTCTGATTTCTGATATTGTAAGAACATATCCAATCTTTTATAAAATATCAGATGATATTATTTACATTGATGATAATGCGATAAATCTATCTTCTGATGATGAGCTTTCATGGTATAATGTTGATATTTTTTTGGCATCAGGTTATACAATTGGAAATAAAACGATTTTTCAAAATATTTTTCAGGTAGAGGCCGCGAGTTTAGTATCTATATCAAAAATAGATGGAAAAACAATTTTAACTTCTTATTATAGCGTTGTTAAGTTTTCATATTCCAATTTTGAAAAAAAAGAATTATTTTCAAAATTAAATAAAATATACAAAAATATTGTTCAAAAATTACTAGATTATTCACAAGGTCGAATGATTGTAATTCCTTTGAGTGGAGGTTATGATTCCAGATTAATTGCAATGACATTGAAACAATTAGGAGCAGAAAATGTTATTTGCTATGCTTATGGAACCAAACATCCATATGACATTAATCATCTCGAAATAAAAACATCCAGAAATGTCGCTAATTCATTGGGTTATAAGTGGATATATGTTGAATATTCGTATTCCAAATGGAATAAACTTATTCAGGATCAAGCTTCAAATGATTACATAAAATATGTATCTCGTGGTTCATCTTTAGTTTCTTATCAGGATTGGTTGGCTATTTCCGAACTTAAAAAGAAAAATTTGCTTCCAGATGATTGTGTATTTGTTCCGGGACATACAGGTGATTTTATTACAGGGTCCGCAATTCCTGCAGATATTGAATTTGATAAAGTATATAACAAATTAGAAATATTAAGAAAATTATCCGGGAAGTATTTTAATTTGTTTCCATTTATAGATGATCAAAAGCTATTGCAATTTTGTGAAAACTTTTTTCAATTGGAGGAAACATATAATGCGAAAGATTATATAAATGTAATAGAAATGTTTTGTTGGAGAGAATATCATTCAAAGCATATCTGTAATTCTGCACAAATCTATAAATTTTATAATTACAACTGGTATTTTCCTTTGTGGGATCGTGAAATTGTTGATTTTTGGTTTTCTATAGATCCGGAATATAGAAGAGAAAGAAAATTATTTCGCGAATTTATTGATGAGTGTTTTGAAACATCAATTCCATATGTATCTAATTCTTCTAATACCAATTTGTTTTTAAAGATTATATTTAAAATATGTAAAATAACAGGAATTGAATTTTTGATTAGCAATTATTATGGGATTAGTAAAACTGGTAAACTGTCATTATTTTTTAAAAATATTCCTGTGATTGGAGAACTAAAAAATTCATTTATCCTGAATAATTGTAGCAATAAATTGCGAAAAATTTCAATAAATGGACTTGGATCTTTGCACGTGATAACAAATATATTGGAAAGAAAATTATAAATTTTAATCTGTTTATATGAAAAACTTAATTAAGAAACTGCTAAATGTATTAATTAAGAAACTAATGCTTAGAGCATATCCTCAATTCAAACGACAAGTTGGTTATGCCTCGCACGGATTCATTTTCAAACGTTATTATATTATGCAAAAAATACTTGGCTTTAATAAAAATGTACCCTGGCCAGTTCATTTTACAAGCATGATTATCGGCTGGGAAAAAATTGAAAAAGGAATATGTTGTGATCCTGGCGATAATATTGGAATTTATATCAATGCATCCGGAGGTTTGAAATTGGGTAATAATGTCAATATAGGACAGAATACAACAATTACAACAACCAATCATAACAAGTATGACCATCGTAAATTGGGGTATAAAACAGGCATTATCATCGGTAATAATGTTTGGATTGGAGCTAATTGTTCAATTACCGCAGGTGTTACAATCGGAGATAATGTTGTTATCGGGGCCGGTTGTACAATCCGGGAAAATGTCCCGTCAAATACAGTTGTCATTTCCAAATCCGAATGTTTGGAATATATACCTAAAAAGAAATCTTATGAATGGGATTGTACAAAAGATGAATTGATGTGATTCATTTTATCCCAAACCTATAATTCACCGAAATCAACCCAGATTTTCTGCCGCCCAGAAAATTTGTTTCCGTACGCAGTTGCCAATGACGGTCGATTTGATATTGGATTCCCAAAATCATTGCCCAATTATGTGACGGACGTTTTTCCAAAGAATAGTTGATTACATCATCTTTGTGATTTTGCACAACAGATTCGACCATCTGATCGACTAATTCGGCTGCTTTAGGACGTTCTTGTTCCAAATTCTGATACCAGGTTTGATTTTTATAATTTTCGCCAAAGTTAGGAATAATATCAGAAACATTAATAGTTCCGTTGGTAGCATTATTTAAAAAAACTCGAGTAGCCCCCGTCCATACAGATAAGTTCCTTTCAGGTTTGCCTTCGAAATGAAAAATATAACCCACACGTGGAGATAAATTGATCGCATAATTATCTTCTTTCATTTCGTCGAAGTGAGACCAAACCATGTTGAAATCCAATGAAAAAAAGATAGATCGCGCTCCTCCGGTTAACATAGTTCCGAAACCATATACATAACCATCGAAATCAGCTTCCGTATGAAGATCGACCGGTTGATTCATAACAGCTCCGATGTTTACATCCGTATTGACCCATGCTTTGCCGAAAATTCCATATATATCTAAAAACGGCAATAACCAAATATCTCCCCTCATGTTAAAGTTGCGTATCGTGGCAGATACATCGCCGAATGTAACTACATCATCCAAACTAATCATTTGGTTATTGTTAAATCCGACAGATAGATTGGATATTGTGACATCTTGGCTTCCGACATAACCATTCAGCATAATCCCGATAGGATAAGGAAGTAAAAATCCTTTGGCTCCCAGCTTTTTACCCCATAATGGAAGTGCATACGGATTATTTAATTCCTTCACATTTTCATATAAATCACCTTGTTTGGGCATGATTTTTACTCCGGCGTCTGTTTGTGAAAAAATAAAGGAAGGGATTAAAAAAAATATTATTGTTATGAGTCCGAGTCTTATGTTTTTCATAATCGTGTTATTTTTATGTTTTTTTATATAACAAAACCAGGCCTGATTTGTTCTGGTTATTCGCATATATTTAAGTGATGATATTTTCAAATAGAAAGTGTTAACTTTGTAATCGTTATAAAATCAGTTGAATGGAATTCTTAAAACAAAAAATATTGCTTCCGATTGCGTGTAGGATAGATATTCGTAAATTAATCGATTATTCGGGAGAACATATTATTCATCTTTTTTATCATACGGTTTCAAACATTTATCTTCCGCATATATCTCCATTGTACAAACCTAAAACAATTAATGAATTTAAAAATGATATTGAATTTCTTCTGAAATATTTTCATCCTGTAAGTATCAATGATTTTCTTTTACACATGCAGGAAGGGAAGCAATTTTCTACCCCTTCTTTTCATCTGACTTTTGATGATGGATTACGACAAGTGTATGATTATGTGTTGCCTGTACTTTATGAAAAAGGAATTCCGGCAACTATTTTTGTCAATAGTAAGTTTGTTGATAATCAGGGTCTGTTCTATCGTTATAAACAAGCTTTGATCGTTAGTAAATTAAGGGAAAATAAACTTTCCGGACATTCAGATGAGATTTTTCAGAAGATTTTGAACACAAACCATATAAATGAATCAATATTAGACGAAACTGCCCGGGAGTTGGACATCGATTTCAATGAATTTCTGAAAAAAGAAAAACCTTATCTAAGTGTTGATGAACTGCGTGAGCTACAGCAAAAAGGTTTTACGATTGGAGGACATAGTGAAACTCATCCGAAATATGGTTTATTGACTGAAAAAGAGCAAGTAAGCCAGACGCTAAATTCATGTTCCTATGTTCAGGATGTTTTCGGAGAAAAAAATAAATATTTTGCATTCCCTTTTACAGACGAGGGAATCAGTCAATCTGTTTTTTCAAAAATCCATGAATTGGTAGATTTAACATTCGGCTTGTCAGGAATAAATACAACTCAGCATGGTCGGCATATTGCACGCATCGATATGGAAAAATATGGAAAAAACGCCAAAGAATGCATTCATCGAGCTTATTTAACACAAATATTAAAAAAATGGATTTGATTAAAATAAAGTTAAAGGATTTGAACGCTTTTTATGAAAGTGAATTTTTTGAATCACTTTCTGTAAAACCGATCACTTCTTTAAGAGTGGAATCATTTCTCGCGAATCCTCGTGCAGATTTAGAGGATATAGTTTTATATATCTATGTCGATGGAAGTAATTTATTGTCTTTTGTTACAGTTTTGGCTGATTACATTTTCTGTCAGGGAAAGACTATAAAGTTTGGCTGGCCTAGTGCAACCTGGGTAAATCCGGATTATCGCGGAAACAAATTATCCGGTAAACTTATGGAAACTGCTTTTCATGATTGGAATGAGAGGCTTATGATCACAAACTATACGGAAGTTTCGGAAAAAGTATATTTGAAAACACAATTATATTATTGTCTGGAGGAACGAAAAGGACAACGATTTTATTTGTATCCTGATTTCAAAGATATTTGTAAAGACAGAAAAAAGTATGCTTCAGTTCAATTCATTTTACCCGTATTGACATGGGGAACTCATTTTTCTTCTATGTTGAAAAGCTTCTTTTCTTCTTCTTCTGTTAAAAATAAATATATTGAACTTGATCGGCCGGATGATGAATGCTGGCAATTTTTAGCGAAGCAAAAAACGACATTATTTAATCGAAAAGAAAAAGAATTAAAATGGATTTTTGATTGTCACTGGGTTACCGGTTCTCAGCATTCACATTTTGATTATCCTTTTTCTTATGCAGGAATAGATTATTCTTTGAAAGTGGTAAAGATTTTTGATCAAACTGAATTTGTTGGTTTTTTTGTTTATTCATTGGTAAATTCAAAAATGAAAATTTTATTTCATTATCTGAATTTAGAAAAAGTATGTGATACGGGAAAAATAATTTTTAAAATAGCTAAGAAAAAAAGAATTGCTTATTTAACTGTTTTAGATTTTCAATTGATTATATTTTTGAAAAAAGTGAAATATTTTGCATTTTCTAAAACGATATCATCTCATGTATATTCCACATTTCCCGTAGAAAGGGATAATGATGGAAAAATTTTTGATGGAGATGGGGATAACTGTTTTACCTGATTTTTTTTATCAAAGAAAAAAATCTTGAATAGTTATTTTGTTTTGTTATTGCCGGATAAGACTGATTTTGTCCGCCAAAGCCTTTATATAAACGAGCAATATTGGGGATTGAAGATCCTTCGAAATCAAGAATAATATCTTTTGCTGCATGTTTTTGGATAAATTGATCCAGCAAAAAAAACATACCTAATTTATTTTTCCCTTCAATTGTTGATACAGGAATAGAATAGTATAATTTATTTTTCCATTTCAGAAATGCAGTGGCAGATAAAATATGCTGTTTTTCATCTTTAACATTCCAAATTTCCCAATTAAAAGATGGATTGTTAATCATTTTTTCTAATGTGTTTTTCATATTTTTAATTAATGTTTTTTCATGATTTTCACACACCATATTTAAGAATTCTTTTTTGTCACTACTGATTATGCAGGTTAATTGCTCTTTTTCTGATTTTTTTATATTTCTCAAACAATTTGTTTTGTAACAGGCTCTTATTTGCGCATAAGGTTTATTTAAATCTAAGACAAAATTATCCCGAAAACTCATATTCGGATATTTAAATATGTTATTATGATTTAATTGTAAATAAAAAAATACGCATGGAATTTTTTGAACAAAAATCTTAAAAATATCAATCGAAAGCTGATTGACAGAAAAAATTCCCAGTTGTTGACAAAAAACAGGTTGTGTAATATATTTCACACCAAACTTCTTCTTCACCGGCAAAGGCATCACATACTTATAATCCTCTGCCATCAGAATTTCCCATCCCGGACTGACTGCATCCAGATACCATGACATTGCATAGACCTTGCCGAAAGGTGAATTTTCGATGCAATAATCGTATTTTTCAATATCTATTTCTTTATGTCTGAGGTGAATGATATTCATCTTAAAGTTTTAATTCTTTTTCCAATGCGCCTTCTTTTTTGGCTTTGATCAATTTCTTTACTTCAGATGTTTGTTTGACTTTAAATGCCTTGTTTGCAGCATAATCCAATGTGATTTTGAAAGCATTCAGCTTCATAGCGGATTTGTTTCCGGCATCATTCGGATTTTCAAGGCTGTACATAGCTAATGCTGCCATGTATACCGGTAGAAGACTCTCTTTTTCGTTGTCTTTATTGATCAATTTTGTTACATCATCATCAATATCGTACTTATAATCGGGAGTTCCCATCATCCATCTGAAAATAAACGAACTAACTACAGGTCTGTATTGATTGTCCATCGGAGTCGATAAAAGAAATTTTGCGCATAACAAAACGTTGGATTCCTGAGGTTTATAATCCTCCTTTTCTTTCATTATGATATTGGGTAAATCAGAAAATCGCAGATTCTCAGTTACTTTCAGGTTATATTCTTTTATTTTTTGGTTAAAAAGATCTTCCTTTTTATCCGCAGTCATATCGTTTTTGTAATATACAATCAGCTTTTCAGTGTCTTTTAAATAGGGAGAATTGGTTTCCTGATAGAGTTTATGTGCAATCGACAGATTTTTCAATCCGGTTTCGTAATCTTTTGTTTTCAGACAAATATCAGCCTGCCCGTAATAACCTTCGGGATTGTTGGGATGAAAAGCAGCCAATTGTTTGTAATATTTCAAAGCCTGGGGATAATCTTTTTGAAAGGAATAAATAGCAGCCCGGTTAGTCAAAGCAATGTCTCCTTCGGGATAAATATCCAATGATTTTTGATTATATTTGATGGATTCCTCTAAATCTCCCAATTTTCTGTAACAAAGTGAAATATGATCTAACGCAAAAACAAATTGATGATCATATTCCATTGCTTTTTGAAATTCCTGGATGGCCTTTTTATAGTTTTGTTGGTTAAGTAAGGAGTTGCCTTTATTGTAATGTTCATTCGCTTCTTTGGACTTGGATAAAGCATAAAATTGAGCTTGTTTTTCAGAAGAGAAAAAAGCTATTGCCGGACAAGTTTCATATAAACGTTGGTAAACTTCATCAAAAACCGTTGGATCCGAAGTTTCCTTATGAATACAATCCCGGACGATAACTCCCAGACTCTCAGATTTATTTGCTCCATAAATACATTGACAAACCTTAACGGAAATTTCTTCCGCATGATTTTGACCCAACAAAGTAAATGGAAGAATCGATAATAATATAATGGCAGATTTTTTCATTTCTATATTTTTAGGTTATCCAATAATTTGATGTAAATTTCAATCCCTTCCCTTATTTCATCCAAATAGATAAATTCATCGGCTGTGTGGGAACGGGCGGAATCTCCCGGCCCGATTTTTACCGAAGTAAACCACATCAATGCCTGGTCGGAAAGGGTAGGGGAGCCAAATGTTTTTTTCCCGATCATCATCGCCCTTTGTATAAGAGGATGTTCCATGTCGATTCCGGATGAATTCAAGCGGAAAGAACGTACATTGACATCACAATCTACATGTGACCGGATGATATTGAAAATCTCTTCATTCCTGTACATTTCATTACTGCGCACATCTACGGTGAAAGTACATTTATCAGGAACCACATTGTGTTGTGTGCCTGATTGGATCAGTGTTACCGTCATTTTTACATTTCCCAGTAAATCACTTTTTCCGGGAAATTCATAAGTGCGGAACCAATCGATATCTTTGATTGCTTTATAAATTGCGTTTTCACCTTCGTTGCGTGCAGCATGACCGGATTTACCATGAGCGACACAGTCTATAACCATCAAGCCTTTTTCGGCAATGGCCGGATTCATTCCGGTAGGTTCACCCACAACACCTAAACTGATTGGGGGAAGGTCCGGCAACACACTTTCAATTCCTCCTTTACCTGAAATTTCTTCTTCGCATGATGCCAGAAAAATCAGATTATAAGGTTGTTTTTTATTTTGTAAAAAGATAAAAGATTGTAACAAAGAAACAAGGCTTGCTCCTGCATCATTGCTTCCCAAACCGAACAATTTACTATTTTCTTCCAAAGGAACATGAGGATTCAGCGTCCATCCGGAAACCGGCTTTACCGTATCAATGTGGGAGTTCAGGAGAATGATCGGTTTTTCGGCATCGAAATCACAGGATATGCACCATAAATTATTTCCTTTTCTTTGGGGATATAATTGTTTTTTTTTCAAATAGTCTTCGAGCATATCTGCAACCTGATTTTCTTCTTTACTAAAAGAAGGAATAGCAATCATTTGCTTCAGGAGATCAATGCTTTCGTAATAAAGAGAGTCGATGTTCATTGTAAAATTCTTCACTCTTAGTTCTTAGTTCTTCATTTTTATATCTGGGCAAAATTAATAAATCATTCCGGACAAGAACAGAATTATTGAATAAAAAAGCGTACTTTTGTGCGCAATTTTAATCCCACAACATGGAATATCATCTTTTATCAGAATTAATCCACAGACGTGCAACTGTTTTTGGGGACAAAGAGGTTATAAAAAACAAAGATAAAAAAACAGGTCAATGGCACTCTGTCTCATGGAAAGAATTTTCGGATAAAATTAATAAATTGGCTGAGGTTTTGGCTGATTTCGGAATCAAGGAAGAAGATAAAATCGGAGTCTATTCGCAGAACATGGAACAATGTCTGGTGGTTGATTTCGCCACATTTTGTAACCGGGCAATCACCACTCCGATGTACGCCACAAGTTCTATTCCACAAATCAAATATATTATAGAAGAGGCCGAGGTAAATCTTCTTTTTGTCGGAGAACAATTTCAGTATGACAATGCTTATTCCGTTCTAAAAGAAAAGAAAATCCTGAAACAAATTGTTATTTTTGATCCGGAAGTTAAAAAAGCGTCTGATGATACATCTTCAGTCTATTTTGATGAATTTCTCAATCGCCCCACATCTTCTGCTGCTATTGTTCAAAAAAGAAAAAGCGAGGCAAGCGCTGATGATGTTGTGCATATTATTTATACTTCGGGAACAACAGGAGAACCTAAAGGTGTGATTCTCAAGAACTCTAACTACACCAATGCAATGAAAATACATGATGAAAGACTTGCCTATCTCCCCAAAGAAGGCATATCCATGTGTTTTTTACCATTGACACATATCTTTGAAAAAGCGTGGTCTATTTATTGTTTGCACAGAGGATATTCGTTGGCTATCAATCTGGATCCAAGGGAAATACAAACTACAATCAAAGAAATAAAACCAAGTTGTATGTGTAGTGTTCCCCGTTTTTGGGAAAAAGTATATGCAGGAGTGCAAGAAAAAATAGAGTCATCGTCACCTCTGATAAGGAAAATATTTCTTCATGCCATTAAAACCGGGAAAGAATACGTTTTTGAATATCGGAATAAAGGCATACAAGCTCCCTGGTGGTTGAAAACTAAATTCAACTTTTATAATAAAACTGTTTATCAGGCATTGAAAAAGGCTGTCGGGATAGAAAATGGAACAATCTATCCTTGTGCCGGCGCACCTTTGTCCGACAATATCAATATTTTCATCCAATCTGTTAATATTCCATTGATTTATGGATATGGATTAACGGAGACAACAGCAACCGTAAGTTGTTTTGTCAAAACCGGCTTTACAATAGGAACGGTTGGTAAAGTAATGTCGGATACGAAAGTGCGCATCGGAGAAAATAATGAAATTTTGGTACGTGGTGGAAGTGTGATGTTTGGTTATTATAAAAAGCCGAAAGAAACAGCAGCTGTTTTTACTGAAGATGGCTTCCTGAAAACCGGAGATGCCGGATATCTTACCGAAAACAATGAAATTGCGATAACGGAAAGGATTAAAGATTTGTATAAAACATCTAACGGAAAATATATTGCGCCACAGCAAATAGAAACCCGCTTGGCCGAAGATAAGTATATTGATGTTGTAGCAGCAATAGGCGATCAGAGAAAATATGTAACTGCATTGATTGTTCCTGCTTTTGATGAACTGAAAATATATGCGAAAGAAAACGCTATTAATTATAAAAATATGGAAGACCTATGTGCTCTTCCGGAAATTTATCAGTTGTTGGAATCTCGCATCAAGCCACTTCTGGTTGAATTTGCTAATTTTGAACAAATCAAAAAATTCACCATTATACCTCGTCCGTTTACGATAGATTCCGGTGAGTTGACAAATACTTTGAAACTGAAAAGAAGCTTTTTATTAGAAAAATATAAGAAAGAAATAGAAGAAATGTATAATTAAAGTTCTGAGTTCTAAGTTTTAAGTAATACACGTTAGATTCTTAAAACTTAAAACTTAAAAGTTAAAAATTAAAACTTAAATGATAACTGCAGACCAATTACGTGAAGTATTGGAGCGCGAGTCCGCGCTGAGGGGGTACCTTTGACATCGATGCAAAGATAATCCAGTTAGAAGAAGAAGAACTTCGTACACATGCACCTGGTTTTTGGGAAGATGCTAAAAATGCAGAGGTGCAGATGAAAAAAATTAAGGAAATCAAATCGTGGATAACTGCCTATAACGAAGTTAAATCGGCTACGGAAGAACTTCAATTAGCTTTTGATTTTCAGAAAGAAGGCATTACAAGCGAAGCAGAAGTAGATGAAGCATATAATAATGCAATACTTCTGGTTGAAAACCTGGAAATGAAAAATATGCTTCGTTCGGAAGAAGATCATCTGGGCGCAGTGTTGAAAATCAATGCCGGAGCCGGTGGTACGGAAGCTCAGGATTGGGCTGAAATGCTGTATCGTATGTATTCACGTTGGTGCGAAAGCAAAGGATATAAAGTAATAGTCACCAACTGGCTGGACGGCGATGATGCCGGAATCAAATCTGTGACCATGCAGGTGGAAGGAGATTATGCTTTCGGTTACCTGAAAAGCGAAAATGGTGTACATCGATTAGTTCGTGTTTCTCCGTACAATGCACAAGGGAAACGGATGACATCATTTTCCTCCGTTTATATAGTTCCTTTGGTCGACGATTCCATTGAGGTTGAAGTCAATCTGGGTGATATAACCTGGGATACTTTCCGTTCGAGTGGAGCCGGAGGACAAAATGTGAACAAAGTGGAAACCGGAGTTCGCCTGCATTACAACTACAAAGATCCCGATACCGGTGAGGTAAAAGAAATAGTCATTGAAAATACGGAAAGTCGTTCGCAATTCGGAAATAAAGACAATGCCATTCGTTTGTTGAAATCTCAACTCTATGAATTGGAATTGGAAAGAAGAAGACGAGCGACCGCCAAGATTGAAGCAGGAAAGAAAAAAATCGAATGGGGTTCACAAATCCGCAGTTATGTTTTTGATGACCGCAGGGTGAAAGATCATCGCACTGATTACCAGACATCCAATGTAGGAGCCGTCATGGATGGCGATTTAGATAATTTTATCAAAGCCTACCTGATGGAGTTTGGTGGAGGGGAATAAAAATTGACAATTAACAATTGAAAATTGAGAATTATATTTGTATAATTCAAAAAAAGTTGTAATTTTGCACTCGCTTTTAGCAGATAGCTAAGCAGGTCCCATAGCTCAGTTGGTTAGAGCATCTGACTCATAATCAGGGGGTCCTTGGTTCAAGCCCAAGTGGGACCAC
>JAVBLQ010000076.1:0-21952 GCA_031553435.1 Bacteroidales bacterium
GATTATTTGCCAAAAATAAATTCACTGAAAGATAATGCGAAAGACCTTGCACTTAATAAAATTGCAGGCTTTAATTTCCACAATAGAAGTCAATTTAATTTTCAGAAGTTAGTAGCTGATCCAAATAATATTGGGGCGAACTTGAGACAATATATTAACGGCTTTTCTACCAGTGCAAGGGAAATTATCGAATACTTCAATTTCGATGATCAGATAGACCGTATGGATGATCCGAAAACGGATATTCTGTTTCGTGTAGTAAAGGATTGCCAAGCCATTGATTTATCCGATATGGATTCTATGGAAATGGGATATGTTTTCGAAGAGTTGATCCGGAAGTTTGCAGAACAATCCAACGAGACCGCAGGAGAGCATTTTACCCCAAGGGAAATTATCCGACTGATGGTAAACTTGTTGTTTATTGAAGACCGGGAAATACTTACCCAGAAAGGGATTGTGAAAACTATGTATGACCCAGCTTGTGGAACGGGTGGAATGCTTTCTATTGCCGAACAATATGTAAAGGATCTTAATCCCAATGCTGAGTTAAAGGTATTTGGACAGGAAATAAATCCGGAATCGTATGCTATTTGCAAATCGGATATGTTGATTAAAGGGCAGAATCCGGGAAATATCAAATTCGGGAATACATTTACCGTTGATGGGTTAGAAGATGAAAAGTTTGACTATATGCTATCCAATCCACCTTTTGGGGTTGACTGGAAAAAAGCCGAAAAAATCATCAAAACCGAAGCTGAAAATAAAGGCATGAGTGGTCGCTTCGGAGCCGGATTGCCGCGAATCAACGATGGATCATTACTTTTCCTGCAGCACATGATTTCTAAAATGAAAGGCAGTGGCACCCGAATTGGAATTGTTTTCAATGGTTCGCCATTATTCACCGGTGCTGCCGAAAGTGGTGAAAGCAATATTCGCAAATGGATCATCGAAAACGATTGGTTAGAAGCTGTTGTTGCTATGCCGGATCAGTTATTTTATAATACAGGAATCAGCACCTACGTGTGGATTGTCACTAACCATAAAAGCAAGGAGCGGAAAGGCAAAATACAATTAATTAATGCCACCGGAGCTAAAGATGAAGAGTTACTGAAAGAAGGGAAACTGGAATTCAACCGCTTTTGGCGAAAAATGGATCGCAGTTTGGGTAACAAACGTAAAGCGATTGCCGAGAATGGTATCACTAAAGGCATTGGCTTCATCACGCAGATTTACGGAAATTTTCAAGAGAATGAGTTCTGCAAGATTCTTCAGAACGAATATTTCGGCTATTGGCGGGTAACTGTGGAACAACCATTGAGAGAAAATGGCAAAATTGTAAAGGATAGAAGCAGGCAGCCAAAGCCCGATACTTCTTTGCGCGATTACGAAAACATTCCTTTCTTGAAGAAAGATGCCAACGGGCAACTGATCCCGCAAACCATTGAAGAGTATTTCGAAGCCGAGGTAAAACCTCACCTGCCCGAAGCATGGATTGATCCCACTAAAACAAAAATCGGTTACGAGATCAACTTTACCAAATATTTTTATGAGTTCAAACCGCTGCGGTCATTAACAGATATCCGTGCAGATATTCTGGCATTGGAAGAAAAGACAGTGGATGCAGAAAAAATAGTGTTGAGCTTATGAAAAGGTACGATTCATATAAAGATTCCAGCATTGAATGGATCGGGGAAATTCCAGAGCATTGGGAAGTTCGGAAATTCAATTATCTGTTCGCTTTCTCAAGAGGACTCTCGATAACTAAAGAAGATTTAAAAGATGAAGGAATACCTTGTGTCAGTTATGGCGAAATACATTCGAAGTTTGGATTTAAGGTCAGTCCTGAAAAACATGTTCTAAAAAATGTTGAAAACACCTACTTGGATTCATCTAGTAAATCTCTACTTAGGAGAGGAGATTTTATTTTTGCAGATACTTCAGAAGATATCGAAGGTTCGGGAAATTTTACTTGCTTGGATAGTGATACTCTTACTTTTGCAGGATATCATACAATTATTGCTATACAAAAAGCAAAAAATGACTATACTTACTTAGCTTATTTTTTTGATTCATTAGAATTTAGAAACCAGATTAGAAATGAAGTTTCAGGAATTAAAGTATTTAGCATTACACAACAGATTTTGAAAAAATCTAATGTTATACTTCCTCCTAAATCCGAGCAAACCGCCATTGCCTCTTTCTTAGACCGAAAAACAGCCGAAATAGACCAACTGATAGCCGACAAGAAACGTTTAATAGAACTTTACGAAGAAGAAAAAACGGCTATTGTAAATCAGGCAGTTACAAAAGGAATCAATCCTAATGTAAAAATGAAAGATAGTGGGATTGAATGGTTGGGAGAGATTCCGGAACATTGGGAGGTGAAAAAATTGAAGTATGTTGCCTCTGTGAATGATGAATCCCTGCCAGAAACTACTGATAAAAATTTCGAGATTGAATATATTGAAATATCTAATGTGAAAAGCGGCATTGGTGTAATTGAAACAAATACGTATTTATTCAAAGATGCCCCCTCTAGAGCAAGGAGAATCGTCAAAGGTGGCGATGTGATAGTATCTACAGTTAGAACTTATTTAAAGTCAATTGCCAAGATTGATACTCCTTTACATAATTTAATTGCATCTACTGGATTTGCAGTGATAAGACCAAGAAAATTAGATTCGGATTATTTGGGCTATTTATTTTATTCAGAATTTCTAATTGGTGAAATAATTTCACTATCAACAGGCGTAAGTTATCCTGCCATAAATGCAAGTCAAATAGGAGATATTTTTATTCCTATCCCAAGTAAGGATGAGCAACAATCTATAATTCATCATATTAAGGCGGGATGTGAGCTGATAGATACTAAAGTAGAAAAAACAAAAAAACTCATAGACCTATTGACTGAGTATCGCACGACACTGATTAGCGAAGTAGTAACCGGGAAAATAAAAGTAATATGATACAAAATTCTTCCACACACAAAACATTCAATATTTATTGTGATGAAAGCTGTCATATTGAACATGACCACAAAGCATTTATGTTTTTAGGCTCTGTCAGCTCCGCCTATAATTAGGTTAAATTGCATACGGCGCAAATAAATGAACTGAAACAAAAGCACCGGTTCTACGCAGAAATTAAATGGTCTGCTGTTTCACAATCAAAACTTCGTTTTTATTCCGAATTGATTGATTACTTTTTTGCTACGGATCTGAAATTCAGAGCGATTGGTATAGAGAAAGATAAAATCAATAATACCGCATTTGGACAAACGTATGATGATTTCTATTATAAGATGTATTATCAATTACTCAATCACAAAATAAACAGTTGTTATTCCTACAACGTATATCTGGATATAAAGGATACTTTAAGTAGTTATAAAGTCCGGAAGCTGAATGAAATTCTGAATGCGAAATATGGTGTTTTCCAAAGGATACAAAATATCCGCTCCCATGAAAGTGTATTGATGCAACTAACTGATTTCTTAATGGGAGCAGTATCCTATTACAAAAACAATCAGGAAAGAAAAAATACGGCAAAAATACAGCTAATAGAAAAGCTAATGAAGAAATCAGGTTGTAGTTTTGATTCGACTAATTATTCCGAAAAACTAAACCTGTTTTTTATTGAACTGAAATAAGTTACACAATGCCGCTTAACCTATTGGTAAAATATAATAAGTTATTGGATATTAAAGGAATGTCCGAAACTCAAAGAGAAATATCTCTTTTGGGAGTCTTTAACCGGGATATACGAAATAATCCTGCAGTTGAATTTTTAAATAAGAAAGTTCATCCAACACCGGAAGATGGAAAAGACTCCATGGAAAGGCTGTTCACTCACTTGACTACTAAAATTACAGACAAAAGTACAAGAAAAAGGGAATTTGATATATCTCGTTCTATCCGGTTGCATTGGGTGAAATTCCATATTGAAAAACAAAAAAAAGATAACATTCTGATTTTTTCCGTAGAAGAGCCGGACGGAATCCGCACTTATATTTATGACAAAAAGGAAGAATATGTAATCATTTTGGAGCCTTTAAGAAATAGATCGGCTTATTTTCTTTTGTCGGCTTATTACATTGAAGGAAAAGATAAAGCAAGAAATAAAATGATGAAAAAATATAATAGAAAATTATCTGAAGTCTTTTAAAAAGCAGAAAACGCAGAGCATCTTGGCTTGCGTTCTCCGATTTCTTTCTCTCAAATGAGAGATGAACTCGGTGCAAAGTTAGAGTTTTTATTCGAGAATGTCAAAATAATTTTGACAATTTAATATCAAATCTGATATTTTTGAGATATAACAAGTAAGGATAAGTTTATGTTTAGAAGTAATAATGAGATATGATTACAACCGAAAATACGTTTGAAACCGCTTTAGTACAATCGTTGATTGAACAAGGAGGTTACACTTCCGGGAATGCTCAGGATTATAGCCCTGAATTAGGAATGTTTAAATATGAGGTTGTTGATTTTCTTCAAAAGTCACAACCCAAACGCTGGGATAAATTAGTGGCGATTCACGGAGAAGATACTCACAACCGTGTTATTCAACGGTTGCATAAAGAGTTAGATTTACGGGGTTGTTTAGATGTACTTCGGAATGGTTTTATAGATTACGGCGTTCGATTTCAAATGGCATTTTTTCAACCGGTATCCGGATTAAATCCTGAATCCGTTGATCTTTTCAACAAAAACAGTCTGAAAGTTTACCGTCAAATTTATTATAGTAATAAGAATCAAAATTCGGTAGATGTTGTGCTTTCGCTGAATGGTATTCCTATTGTTACATTGGAGCTTAAAAATCAGTTCACAGGACAAAACGTGAGTAACGCCCTGAAACAATATAGTGCTACACGGGATAACCGTGAGTTATTATTCGCATTTAATAAGCGTACCTTGGTTCATTTTGCAGTTGATCAGGATGAGGTGTTTATGACTACCAAGTTAGATGGACACAAAACCTTTTGGCTGCCTTTCAACAAAGGGAATAATAATGGAAAGGGGAATCCTCAAAATCCCAATGGTTACCGGACTGCTTATTTGTGGGAAAATATTCTTGCAAAAGACAACCTGATGGAAATTGTTCAGCGATTTGTTCATTTGCAGGCCGAAGAATTTGAGGTGGACGGACGCATATATAAAAAAGAAAAATTGATATTTCCCCGCTATCACCAATTGGATACTGTGCGTAAAATCAGCAGCAATGTGTTAGCAGCCGGAGTTGGAAAGAATTATTTAATTCAACACTCTGCCGGTTCTGGAAAAAGTAATTCTATTGCCTGGTTGGCTTACCGATTGTCGAGTTTGCACAGCCAGACTGACGAGCGAATATTTGACTCTGTCATAGTAGTGACTGACCGGAGGGTACTTGACCAACAGTTGCAAAATACCATTTATCAATTTGAGCATAAAGCAGGTGTCGTAAAAAAAATAGATAAAGATAGTGCACAACTGGCTACTGCATTGGGTTATGGAACTAATGTCATAATTACCACCCTGCAAAAATTTCCGTTTATTGTAGATAAGGTAGCCGAATTGCCGGACAGAAAATATGCCGTAATAATTGATGAGGCACACAGTTCACAAGGAGGCGAAGCGTCCAAGAAGATGAAAGAAGTGTTAGCAGTCAAAACACTTGATGAAGCGGAACAAGCCGATGCCGATGATTATACCGGAGATGATTTTATCAGAGAAGAAATAGAGCGGTCAGCAACAAGTCGAGGGAAACAAAATAATATTTCGTTTTTTGCTTTCACGGCAACTCCCAAATATAAAACGCTACAAGTATTTGGCGATAAAGATGCCGAAGGAAAGCCCATTCCATTCCATCTCTATTCAATGAGGCAGGCTATCGAGGAAGGTTTTATTTTGGATGTACTTCAGAATTATACTACCTATGAGTTGTATTTCAAACTAACTAAAGCCATTGAGGAAGATCCAAAGTTCTACAGAAAAAAAGCTGCAAAAGCCATTGGTAAATATGTTTCTTTGCATCCACATAATTTAGCTCAAAAAACAGAAATCATCGTGGAGCATTTTCGCGACATAGTTTCGAAAAAAATCGGAGGACGAGCAAAGGCTATGCTTGTATGCGGTTCACGCTTACATGCCAAGCGCTATTTTGAAGAATTTAAAAAGTATATCAAGGAAAAAGGATACGAAAAAGAAATTAAAATCTTAGTCGCTTTTTCTGGAAAAGTCACAGACGATAATTTTCCGACTGGCGTTGCCGAGCCGGAATTAACCGGTTATGGAGAAAAGGAACTTCCTGCTGTTTTTGAAAAAGACGATTATAAAATCTTGATAGTTGCAGATAAATATCAAACCGGCTTTGACCAACCATTATTGCATACGATGTATGTTGACAAGAAATTGTCGGGAGTAAAGGCTGTACAAACTCTGTCACGCCTTAATCGGACATATCCGGGCAAGGAAGATACTTTTGTTTTGGATTTTGTCAATGACCGCGAAGAAATATTAAAATCATTTCAGCCATATTACGAAATCACCACTGTAACAGAAGAAACAGATGTCAACCATTTGTACGATTTAAAAGCCAGGCTTGATCAGTTTCAGGTATATTGGGATAGCGAAATTGAAGAGTTTGCTCAAATTTACTTTAATCCAACAACCAACTTAAACAACCCTAAGGAACAAAAATATTTATATTCGCTTACAGATCCGGCAGTAGATAGATATAGGGGTATTGTAGAAGAGGAAAAACAGGATGAATTCAAGAAAGGATTACGTTCATGGACAAATCTGTATGCTTTTCTCGCTCAAATAATGCCATTTGTAGATATAGATTTTGAGAAATTCTATGCTTATGCCAAACTATTGCAAATAAGGTTACCCAAAAGAGAACTGTCTGAATCGTTGCATTTAGACGACGAAGTTGCTCTCGAATATTATCGCTTACAAAAAATAAAAGAAGGAGCTATTGAGTTAGTCAAAGGTGAAACCGGCGAGCTAAGTGGCACAAGCGAAGCCGGACTAAAGAGAGCAAAAGATGAAGAAGCATTGCTTTCGGAAATCATCACTATACTGAATGACCGCTTCGGAACTGAGTTTGAACAGGCAGACAAATTATTTTTTGACCAAATAGAAGCAGAATTGTTAGAAGACGAAACGTTGCAAACACAGGCCAAAGTTAACAAATTAGACACTTTTAAGTTTGCTTTTGACGATAAGTTTATCAACAAACTTATTTCCCGAATGGATCAAAATCAGGAAATTTTCGAGAAAATCCTCGAAGATAAGTCCTTTGGGGATTTGGTTAAGGAGTTAATGATGAAAAGAATATTCAGAAAGTTGAACGAATAAAAGAAGATATTATGGTTAATTTATTATTTCGTTTGTTTTTAACATTTAATGCAACATCATTGATAATAGTGGTGTATTTGGTCAAAAGTCAGATAGTGTTGAATGGGCTGCATCCTTTTATGGTAGATATGCCTCATTATGTATCTTATATTATTTATTTTGCAGTTCCTGTATTATTCACATATTTAAGTCTTCTGCTGGCAAATAGGTTGTCGGACGACAGCATAGAAATGGAGAATGAAAAATCAGCTATCCGGGAAATAGAACAAGCCAATAATGCTTATTTACCCAGCTATTTAGGATATTTCTTTGTAGCACTCAGTGTACCATATTGCGACACATTGATATTCGTTTTCGCAATACTTTTTCTATTTACGTTTTTATCCCAAACACTCTATTTCAATCCGTTATTTCTCATCTTTGGATACCACTTTTTCTATTTAACGACAGAAAACAATGTTAAAATATTTCTAATAACAAAGAAAAGGCTAAAAGAACCAAGTCGCTTGGCCTTTCCAAAGCTCAAAAGAATAAACGATTTTACATTTATCGATAAACAAAAGTAACTGTGTATGAATCATCTATTAGCAAAAACCAAAGGGAGAAGAGGTGGCTTTTTCAAGGTCATTTCTAATCAACAGATTTTCGATTTACCAGAGGATTTGAACAACCCTATTCAATATGACTCTAATTACAAATTAGAGGAGGATGAATGGTTTTGTATTTCATCTTTTTCAGAAAAGGAATATTGCATTGATTTGCTGACCAAACGATTTGTTTCAACGGAATATGACCAAATAACCGTAGTAGACTATATCAAGATTAATTATCTTGTTGCTTATCAAACAGGAATATATTATTTCCAGAAGTTGTCTTCAACACTTGTCTTGCAGAAAAAGTTTTTCGAAGTATCCGAATCCCCCTCTCTTATTAACAACAAACGTTTAATCATAATTAATGATTTGCCGGATGCTATTTATGACAAGGAAAACGACAAGCTGTATTTCAAACGATTAAATTCACTTTCAACGATATTTAAAGGAATTGAAGAATTACACAAAGAAGCGACTCAGGAAGAGACTCAAGCTTTTTTGGAAAATGACTTTATACAGCTTGCGAACGAATACTCTGCTGATAGTGTTAAAACAATGAACAGAAAACGCATTGCAATAGCTAAAGAAACGTTGCGACAATTTACACTGCAAGAAAAACAGAGTATGTTTGGCTATATTAAAGAATATTGTGGTGATTTGAACTTCGATGAAAATGCAGAACAATTCTCTATTTCAGATGAAGAAGAACTTAAGAAATTGCTTTATGGTATCGAACAGAGGTACTATACAACAAGGATAGGAAATGAAAAAAGGCTGGCAAACTCTATCCTGACTTTAGAATGATTTTTTGCTAAAAGCATAATGGGAAGAAGCATGACTTTCTAAAATATTAAGAAATTATGTCTGACGATAAAATCCAACCAACCAACAGCCAGTTTATCCTCTATCAGGACGACAATGGAGTAACCAATGTCAATGTCCGTTTTGACGGGCAGGATATTTGGCTTTCGCAACAACAAATTGCTCTGCTGTTTGACACCACGCAACAGAATATCAGCTTGCACATTAACCGCATTTTAGACGAAGGCGAATTGCAAAAAGAAGCAACTCACAAGGATTTCTTGTTAGTTCGAAATGAAGGCAACAGATCGGTAAAAAGACAGATCGAACATTATAATCTGGATATGATTATCGCGATTGGTTACCGCGTAAAATCACAGGTGGCAACACGATTCCGGCAATGGGCGACACAGCGGCTACACGAATATATCCAAAAAGGATTTACGATGGACGATGAACGTCTCAAAGGAAACGGAAACCGCTATTTTCGCGAGTTGCTGCAACGAATCAGGGATATTCGTTCGAGCGAACGCAATTTGTATCAACAAGTAACGGATATTTACGCCACATCAGTGGATTATGATCCACGAGCCGATGTTACCCGTCAGTTTTTTGCTACTGTGCAAAATAAGATGCACTATGCCGCCCATCAGCATACGGCAGCGGAAGTAATCTACCAAAGAGTGGATGCCGATAAACCAATGGTTGGTATGACCAACTTCAAAGGGGATTACATAACCCGCGATGATGTCAAAATTGCAAAGAACTATTTGTCGGAAAAAGAATTGTAGGTCTTAAACTTATTGGTGTCCCAATATCTTGATTTTGCCGAGCTGCAAGCCATTGAGCAGCATTCAATGACCATGGAGCAGTGGATAGGAAAGTTAGACGATATACTATCGGTCGGCAATCGTCCCTTACTTAGCAATGCAGGAACTGTTTCTCATAAACAAGCTGTCGAAAAGGCAACGCGAGAGTTTGAGGAATATCGCCGTAAAGAAATGCTACAATATGAAAGCGATTTCGATAGGGCTATTAAAGAATTGAAATCTCAAGCAGATGAGGATAAAAACAAAACACCGGAATAGATTCTGTGTAATTTGAGAAATTGTTTTATCTTTGCATCAAGCTAATCAACCTGCTCAAAGCGGAGCGAATTGGTGAAGTTAACTCGTTACTTATCCGTTACCTATTCTGAATCATAGCCAATTTAAACGATTGATTCAGAAGGAAATAATCCAAAGGCATAGGCTTGTTTCCATATCGTTACCCATTGCTTCTTTTCTTTCCAGTAAATATCTGATATTCAGCAGATAAAAATCAAACCGTTGATTGTAATGCGGCACATCAAAGGCAGATTCCCGTTGGGTTTCTCGCTGCCTTTCTTCACATAAAATAAGACCTTGAATGTTGACCTCATAACTCAATGTTTTTTCTGGTTACAAAATTACTTATCATTGAGTTACCGGACGGTATGAAAAACTACGCAATACACTGAATAATAACCGTGTAGTAAAAAATCTGCACTACTATATAAGTAACGAGATAGTAACGCATTTCCTGCGCCGTTCTGCCGAAATACGGTTTTCAGCCCATAGCCATATAAAGCAAAACAGAGCGTAACGAACGCTTTATCAGCTAATTCACTACACTCTGCCTAATTTTACTTTCTGCTTAGAAGTTTATTTTAAGTATACCCCAACATTAGTTTACATATAACTTCTTTCGCCCAGCATTGGATTGCGAAGAAGACGAATCGCAAAAAAATCAGATTGGAATTGGAGATATCCGGTTTGAGAATGTCGCTTTCCGCTACGGTTCAAGAAAATAGTTATTTTGTCGGAAAACATGGATCTGCAAAATCCCTTATTTGTTTCCCGTTATACACAAGCGCTTAACCCGGTTTTAAACCAAGGTATGAGTCCATATAATGCCCGGCAACTGGCAATCAACAATATATACAATTCCCTTCAGATACAATCATTGATGCTCGCCATCAAAATGATTTTGGGATATACACTGATTATTTTCCTGATTGTACTTGTGCTAATTATACTACTCCCGTCTATCCGCAATAAAAGACGGCAACGGATTGTTTCAAAAATCGGAATCGATATGGTGTAACCGGATCTCAATACCCGTGTCCGTGCATATCATCCACAGACTCAATCTTTTTATTATCCAAAGATTTCCATGCATACCAGATATAGGCTAAAACAAATGGTATGAACAGGGAAACAACCGACATTACCTGAAGTGTAAACAGGCTGGACGAACTGTTGCTTATGGATAACGAGCTTTGAGGATTGGTTACCGATGGATAATAGGCTGTGTGATTAAACCCTGCTATCAAAAACAAAATGAGCACAGTAAACACTGTTCCTAATCCGGCAAACCAGATACCTTTGGTGAAATCAGGTTTGAACAATGTTTTAAAAATGCCATATAATACTAAAACTACGCCGATAAGCAGAATAATCAAAGTCCAGGGCATTTGTAATAAATTATGTAAGTATTTATAATTTTCAATTGTAAAAAATCCTGTCTGAGGATTTTCTGTATAACCGTCTGAAAATAAAAGTTTTCCCAGATAAGAAAGAAAGAATACTAAAAATGACACAGCGTTAACCACTAACGACTTACGTGAGTTTTTCCTGATCTCATCTACTTTGATATTATTGATAAAATACAAGCAACCCAAAGTCCTGGACAAGAAAAATACGGCAAAGCCCAAACAAAGATTCCATGGATCAAATATTGCTTCCAATCCGTGCAGATGGTTGTCCCAGCTTGATATAATCGGCATTCCCAATTGAGAGATATTGTCTTTATTTACAGTAAATTCTGCTCCCATAAAAAAAGTGGAAACTGCGACGCCCAGCAATACCGTGCCAAACAAACCATTACAAAATAAGAAAACTTCATAGGTTCTTTTTCCTAATACATTTCCCTTTTTAGCTGAAAACTCGTATGAAACAGCCTGGACTATAAAGCTGAACAAAATCAGCATCCAAAGCCAGTAGGCGCCTCCGAAACTGGTGGAATAAAATAATGGAAAAGAAGCAAATGCAGCTCCTCCGAAAGTTACTAAAGTGGTGAACGTCAATTCCCATTTTTGTGCCAATGAGAAAACTAACATGCTCCGGTGTTCCCGTTTTTTTCCCAGGCTGAAAAGCAAACTTTGTCCTCCCTGAACGAAAAGAAGAAAAACAAGCAATCCCCCGAGCAGGGAAATAATAAACCACCAATAATGTTGATAAAATGACATATCTAATTTCATGATATTTTAAATTAAAAGTGAAAAACTAAAAATAGTTCTTAGTTTTTAATTTCCTCCGGTCCTATTTTTATTTGTTTAATCATAATGCCGACTTCAGCAATTAAAAGAATGGTAAACAAAGTGAGGAAAATGAAAAATGTTATCTGTACAGATGTCGTATTGATATCGGAAACAGCAGCTGATACGGGTAATATGTCCTGAATAGCCCAGGGTTGACGACCAACTTCCGCAACAATCCATCCTGCCTGAGAAGCAATATAGGCTAATGGTATCGACAATAAAGATATCCATTGCAGCCACCTCATCTTTTCGAGTTTTTTTCTGTGTTGGAAAAACCATACAAAGATGAACAACAGAATAAAATATCCTCCTAATAACACCATCACCCGGAAAGAATAAAAGACCAGTGATACATTGGGAATTGCATCTTCAGGAGATTTGAAATATCCGTATCCGAAATATGGAAAATTCTTTTCCAATAAAGCTTTCGCTTCATCGGCTGCAGCCTGATTGCCCATTTTTTTAGCAAGACGATAATCACCGGAGGCTTTGATGGCAATTCTTCCGCGCTCCATTTTCTCGGTAATAGATAAAGCTTTGCCTTGCGGAGTGTCATATCCTCCCTCCACAATATTTTTAATTCCGGGAACATAAGCATTGAGATCTCTTTCTCCTAAAAGAGAAAGCGCTCCGGGGATTTTTATGTTGAATAAAAATGGATCGACATTGTCATTGTAGCGTTCTTTATCCGGATTCAGTAAGCCAATGGCAACCAGACCGACAGAATTTCCTCCTTCATAAAGGCCTTCCATCGCGGCTAATTTCATGGGTTGTTTTTGTGCGACCTGGTAGGCGGAACCATCTCCGGTCCATGCCAATATCAATACAGCAATAATGCCTACAATCGAGGAAATTTTGATGCTATCCAGTGCAAATACTTTTTCCCGGTTTTTGATCAGATACCAACAACTGACGCCCACCACAAATGCAGCACCTAACATCCAACCTGAAATTACGGTATGAAAAAACTTATTGATGGCAACAGGTGAAAACAAAATCTCCCAGAAATCATACATCTCGTTTCGCACGGTATCGGGATTGAATTTCATCCCCACGGGATATTGCATCCAGGCATTGGCCACAAGTATCCATAAAGCGGAAAGCGTTGCTCCGAGAGTTGTTAACCAAGTCGAAGCCAGGTGGAATCTTTTACTAACCTTTTCCCAACCGAAGAACATCACAGCAATGAATGTTGCTTCCATAAAAAATGCCATGATTCCCTCAATAGCCAACGGAGCTCCGAATATATCTCCGACAAACCAACTGTAATTAGACCAGTTGGTGCCGAATTCAAATTCCAGAATAATTCCGGTGGCGACACCAATGGCAAAATTAATTCCGAAGATTTTCATCCAGAATTTGGTTGTCCGTTTCCACTTCGGATCTCCCGTGCGATAGTAGATTGTTTCCATGACAGACATAATCACAGCTAATCCTAAAGTTAACGGAACAAATAGCCAGTGATACATTGCCGTAAGAGCAAACTGCGCTCTTGACCAATCAATTAGTGATACATCAATTTCGTTCATAAATATTAATATTTAGTTTAAGGTTGAATATTTAATTAGTTGTCTTTTATCTTTAATCCTATGAAATTAAACATTAAACAAATTGAAAATGTACTTAGAAACTGTTTAAAAATTTACAAGTAATACTATTTATAAATGAAACTGATACTTTTTCATGCCCTTTTTTGTTCTTTTTTGCCGTTTTGTGTCTTTGCTTTTGGTCAAATAGCCCGCTATTCTCCCAAAATCAAATCCTCAAATCAACGAAAAAATAACTAAAAAAGGTCTTATGAAAAATTTTTAAACAGTTTCTTAATCATTTAATTCTCTCAATAAGTTCTTTTGAAACATAGTCACTTTTCTGTTCTTCGGTCTCAAATCTGGAGTTAAGAATGTTAGGAAAAAAGAAAAGTTTGAGCACAAAAAACATGATAAATAATTTTATAAGGATTATGAGCCAGAGAGTTTTCCCCAGAGTCATACTTCTAAATCCGTCTACATATAAATTTCCGAACTCTTTCAAATTCATAAGTCAGATAAACATATAGAGCCAAAGTTAATAAAAATAAGAAACAGATGATAAAAAAAATCACATTTATTTAAAATTTAACTAAATATCTCAAAAGTCATCCATTTACAACAGAGACTTTTGAGACATTTTTTCTGATTCTGAACCCTAAATCTTATCAATTACTTTTCGTATCGTTTTTCCACTACTTTCCAATCAATAATCTTCCAAAGTTCGTTGATATGATCCGCCCTGCGATTTTGATAATCCAGGTAATAGGAATGTTCCCATACATCGAAACCAAGTAGTACGGCAAGACCATTTCTGATCGGATTTCCCGCATTGCCTTCTTTAACAATACTCAATTTGCCTGCCGTATCTTTGCCCAGCCAACACCATCCCGATCCGAAAATAGATACGGAAGCTGCACTGAATTCTTTCTTGAAGTTCTCAAAATCTCCGAAAGCTTCATTAATAGCCTTAGCCAAAGCGCCTACAGGAGCTCCTCCTCCGGTGGGAGAAAATGTGTTGAAATAAATTTCATGATTCAGAACCTGTGCTGCATTGTTGAAAATAGCTCCGTCTGATTTTTTTACAATTTCTTCCAAACTTGCATTTTCAAAAGCGCTTCCCGGCAATAAATTATTGAGATTATTGACATAAGTCTGAACATGTTTACCCCAGTGGAATTCCACAGTTTGCTTACTGATTACAGGCTCCAATGCATCTGTCGCATATGGCAATTTGAACAATTCGAATTTCATAATTGAACTTTTTTCTTGTGAATTAATACTTACACTCGTCATTAAAAAGGCAAAGCAAATAAAAAAGATTGATTTTGCTTTCATAATTATTATAATTTAACAACAATTCCGATGCGGCCTCCAAAATTATTCAGGCCACTGATGTTAAGTGCATCCGACTTATTCGTTGAATAGTTGTAATAAGCTGCAACACTCAATCCGAAATTGTGATTAGGTATCGGATAAAATGTCAATCCTATTTCAGGAGAGACAAAAAATCCCCAATTATCATCCATCAATGTTATAACATCTGTGTAAGCTGTTTGTTCACTATAATTTGCTCCTAATTTCAATCCTGCATAAGGAACTATATCTCCATCCAGGAACATATATCGTCCGGATAAACCGAAAGGTAGCTGAAACAGAGAGTTTTCCGTATCTGTATTGATGTCTTCTCCCTCGTCCACATGATATGTTTGTCTTGGAATATATTCATTATTTGTGTGCCAGGCCATAAAACCTCCGGCTGAAAGTTTGGGTGTCAGGAAGTATTGGAAATCCACGCTTCCTCCCCAGCCACTTGCTTGGCTTACAAAATCGCTACTTACAGGTGAGTTGAATTGCCAATCGGCAAAGACATAGGTCCTTCCTACGTTGGCTTCCTGTGCACTCAAAGACATGCTTGTAAGTGTCAAAAATAACACAGCAGCAGTCAATTTTATAGTATTCATTATTTTTGTTTTCATATTAAATGTCTTTTAAATAATTAATTGATATAAATGCCGTTGTTATTTGTTGCTTTTGAGATAAGGTGATTGGCTGAATGCCTGATCAATTGCGCCGAGAGCTTTACTTCCATCATATTGGTTATCTCCTGTGGCAATTCCGGTTCCATAAGCGTTCCAAACAGCAGTATAACCCTTGTCTGTAACGTTTTTAGCATCAATCATATCAATTACGATGGAGTTTGTTTCGTAAGAATAGACAACAGGGAACGGGTATGGATAGTAATAACCCCACCACCAGTAGTACCACCAATAAGAATAATAAGGATATACGTAAGTCATAAAATAATTGACATCCTGTATATAAGCAACCCGAAGGGCTAAATCTGTATTTGATTTATAATCTTTACCGATTCCTCCGGTATATTGCCGGCTATCCATGTTGCTTTTTACTTTGTCAAGTAAACTTTTGGCTTTACTATCATTCCCGTAAATCCATTTTTGCAGATTCAGCGTGCTGCCACTTCCAGGAATATAAGCGTAAACGGTATCATTTATATAATAATTTTTATAATTACCAAAGTTAGCTTTGGTATCGTAGGAAGTCCTGACCAGATCGTTTCCGTCTAGTTGGTCTAAATCGGGGTTTTTTTCGCAGGAGGAGAATAAAAGCATTCCCAACATTACAAAAAATAAACTTTTAATAGTTTTCATAGCATATAAAATTATTAATTTGTATGAATATATTTTCGTATTTTTCTAATAAAACAAAGAACTCTTAATTTTGTTTTCAGAAAAACAAAAAATACATTAATTTTTACAAATTAGAATTTTTGCATGTCCACCAGTTTTTTGTAATAACCGTTTAAGTTGATAAGGGCTTCATGCTTACCTTGTTCTACAATTTCGCCTTCATGCATCACGCATATTTCGTCGGCATTTTTGATTGTAGAAAGGCGGTGTGCAATGACAATAGTAGTGCGATTTTTCATTAAATTTTCCAAAGCATTCTGAACCAGCTTTTCGGATTCGGTATCCAGAGCTGATGTTGCTTCGTCCAGGATCAGAATTGCAGGGTTTTTGAGGATTGCGCGGGCAATGCTGATGCGTTGTCTCTGACCACCGGATAGTTTTCCTCCACGGTCACCGATATTCGTATCGTATCCGTTTTCAGTAGCAATTATAAAATCATGAGCGTTAGCAATTTTAGCTGCTTCAACTACTTGTTCGGGTGTCGCATTTTTTACCCCGAAGGCAATATTATTGAAAAAAGAATCATTGAACAGAATGGCTTCCTGATTCACATTTCCCATCAGATTGCGTAAATCAAATAACAAAGCATCTTTGATGTTTACGCCATCAATGGATATTTCACCTTTTTGAATATCATAAAATCTGGGTAACAGATCCACCATCGTTGATTTGCCGGAACCGGATTGGCCAACTAAGGCAATCGTTTTTCCTTTAGGAATAGTTAAACTGACATTTTTAATGATCCATTTTTCCCTGTATTTAAACCATACATTTTTATATTCTATATGATTATTTAATATAATTACCTTAGGATTTTCAGGATTTTTAATATTTGACTCTGCAGCCAGGATTTTATCGACTCTTTCCATTGAGGCCAAACCTTTTTGAATGGCATAAGCCGATTTGGATAAGTCTTTAGCCGGATTGATGATGCCATAAAATATCACCAGATAATAAATAAATGTGGGAGCATCAATCGGACTGTTGTCTCCCAATATCAAACTTCCGCCATACCAGAGCACAGCCACAACCGTAGCTGTTCCGAGAAATTCGCTCATAGGATGTGCTAACGATTGGCGGCGATTGACTTTATTTGTTGTTCTTCTGAATGCTTCGTTTGCCTTTTGAAAACGTTGTTCGATTTTTTTCTCCGCATTAAAAGCTTTGATGATCCGCAATCCGCTGAGGGTTTCTTCGACCTGCGCCATCAATTCACCCCATTGTTCCTGTCCAAGCAAAGATCTTTTTTTGAGTTTTTTACCGACTTGTCCCATAATGTATCCTGCCAAAGGCAACAGAACCAATACGAATAATGTTAACTGCCAACTGATTATCAACATACTGGTGAGGTAAATAATGATCATGATGGGGTTTTTGAACAGCATGTCCAAAGAGCTCATCACTGAATTTTCGACTTCATTCACATCGCCGGAAATGCGGGCGATAATGTCTCCTTTTCGTTCTTCGGAGAAAAATCCTAAAGGCAAAGACAATATTTTAGACATGATCTGATTGCGGATATCTCTCACAATGCCGGTGCGGATGGGAATCATAAAATGTGAGGCCAGATACATTGTTCCGGTTTTGAAGAAAGTCATTGTTATCAAAAATATTCCCAATACGAGTAATGTAAAAGCTCCTCCATGTATGGAAGTCAACTCGGAAATATACCAGAAAAAGTTACTCTTCATTGCAGAAAAGAATGCATTCCATGAATCGGAAGATAATGGATTCAATGTCCAATCAATATATGTATAAGTTTTTTTGTCAATCTTGAAAAGAATCTGAAGAATCGGCATAATTAATGCAAAAGAAAATAGATTAAGAAAAGACGCTAGTATATTGGCAAATATATTGAAAATCAAGTCTTTTTTATACGGAGGAACAAATCGTTTGAGAAGTTTGAAAAGCTCTTTCATTCTGAATTTTAGTTACGGGTTACGGGTTACGGGTTACGACCTGTCACCAAATTATCCCGCGAAGTTAATAAATAAATCTTATTTTGTCGGAAAAAATATTTTCGTGATTAAACCTTTCAGCATTTTTGAAGTCTGTTATCAGACGCGTTAAATTTTTATGTAAATGAAGTACATATTTCAAACTCTCATTCTCCTATTCATGTCCATTCATGTATCGGGACAAAAAAACATTACAATTTCCGGTACAATCGTTGAAAATACAGCTCAGAAGGATCCCGTAGAACAGGTAACTATCCGCCTGCTTTCTCTTCCCGACAGTTCTTTGGTTACAGGAACCACTTCCAGAAGAGACGGAACTTTCAGTTTGCAACAAATTTCACCGGGCAGATATGTATTACATGCTTCATTTATAGGGTATAAAGATATTTACAAACCTGTTTCGGCAGATGGAAAAACAACCATTGTCAATGTCGGTACCTTAACCCTTGGCGCTGACGATATTCTGCTTCAGGAAGCTGTGGTAATTGGTAAAGCTGCCGAAGTGGTTGTCAAAGGAGATACTGTCGAATACAATGCGGCTTCTTATAAAACCCAGGAAAATGCGGTGGTCGAAGATCTGTTAAAAAAACTGCCCGGAGTAGAAGTCGATACGGAAGGTAAAATTACCGTCGGAGGAAAAGAAATTAAGAAAATCCTTGTTGACGGAAAAGAATTTTTCTCAGATGATCCGAAAGTCGCTTCCAAGAATCTTCCCGCAAATATGATTGAAAAATTGCAAGTATTGGATCGCAAATCTGATATGGCGCAATTGACCGGATTCAATGACGGAGAAGAGGAGGCTGTCATAAACCTTACCGTAAAACCCAACATGAAAAAAGGTACGATTGGTAATGTAGCTGCCGGTCTTGGACACGATATCAATTCTCCCAACGGAGATTTGCGGTATGAAGCGGGCGGCATGATCAACAAAATGTCGAATAATGACCGCTACACATTGATGTTGAATGCCAATAATACGAATAACATGGGCGCTTCGGATATGGGAGGCTCCCGTTTCGGTGGTATGCGGGGCATGCGTCGCGGAGGAAGTTCGGGAATCAACGAATCCCAAACCTTCGCTTTGAATATGAATAAAGAATTATCTCCCAAATTGACTTTGAACGGAAATATTTCTTACAATGGTTCCGACAGAAATTCAGATAGAAATTCCGAACGGACCACGATATCTAAAGGCAGTCAGGCGAATCCGACAGAGACATCTACAATTCTTCGCACAATCTCCAGGAACAACGATATTTCCGATAACTTCGGCCTTGATTTCCGGTTGGAATGGAAACCTGATAGCAGCAATACTTTCATATTCCGTCCCAATGTGAGTTATAATAAGAGTAACAGTACGCAAAACCAATTTTTCGAAAGTTTTGACGGGGTGTCTTTAGATACTCTCTATAACGGGCAATCTCTTTCCTATAATGAAGGAGAAGGGTATAACCTGGGAGGAAGTCTGGAATATGCGCATCAATTTTCCAAACCCGGAAGAATTTTAAGTTTTACTTTGCGCGGAAGTTACAATGATAGTTATTCGGAAGAAAATTATGACTGGCTCCGCAGGGATTATGCAAATAATTTACCATCCAAAGATTCTTTGGTAAACAACCGGAAGGAAAATGATTACAACAGTTCAAGTTTCCGTGTGCAGGCTTCTTATGTCGAACCTTTGGGAAAAAATTATTTTCTGCAATTGGTTTACCGGATCAATCAGACCAGGACAGAAGATATAAACAGCACTTATATGCTGAGAAGAAATGAGATGGTTAATCTGATGGATACTTTAACATTGAATCCCAGTCAAAGCCGGAGCACTTCCCGCAGAGCTACTGAACAACGTTTCGGACTGAACTTCAAATCGATTCATGATAAATATAATTATACTATCGGATTGAATGTCGATCCATCCAATACGCTCAATGAAACTTTCCAGCCGCGGGCATCGGCTGTGGTTCCCATATATATGCAAACGCCTTACGAAAATCGTCTGCCAAATGTCATGGGAGATACATTAGTGCAATCTATTCCTCAAAATATTGTCAATTTTTCTCCGGATGTTAATTTCAATTATAATTTCGGAAAAAGAACCAATCTGAGGATCGATTATTCGGGAAGCACTATTCAACCTTCAGCAAGACAGTTACAGGATTTTACCGATACCAGTGATCCCAATAATTATGTAACCGGGAATCCTGATTTAAAGCCTGGTTATGAGAATGATTTTTCGGCCCGATTTGAAAAATTTATTCCCGAATCGCAATTGTTTTACAATTTCCGTCTGAACGGATCATTGACATTCAATGATATTACTTCCAACATAGTTTATGATGAAAAAAGAATCCGCCATACTACATACGAAAATGTGAACGGAAACTGGAATATCAATTTAAGAGCTGGAATGAATACTCCCTTGAAAAATAAAAAATTCACAGTAGGAACATTTCTTATGACAAGCTACCGGAACCAAAGAAGTTATTCCAGCGGATTATTGAATACGATGAAAACATTCAACCTCCGGGATATGGTTAATGCCAATTACAGATCCGGCTTGTTTGATGTAGGGTTCAACGCATCTTTTGCTTATGCTAATTCAATCAATGAAATACAGCCGGACAAAAATCAGCAAACATATGATTATGGATTGGGCGGAAATACCACATGGTATTTACCCAAGAATTTCACCATCGACAGTGACATTGCATGGTCGGCCAAACGCGGATATGGAGAGGGATTCAATCAAAATGAAACCATCTGGAATGCAGCAGTGACCAAACAGGTTTTTAATAAAAAAATAGGAACAGGCTCTGTTCGCTTGAAAATCTATGATATCCTGCAAGACAGGAAAAGTATTTCCCGTTCAGTAGGAGAAGATTATATCCAGGATACCCAAAGCAATACTTTACAGAGCTTTTTCATGGTTGGCTTTCTCTATCGTTTTTCTATTTTTCCTAAAGGAAGTAGTGTTAAAGAAGATGATATGCGCCCATCGAGAAGGTGGGAAGGGGGAAGACCGAGAGGGTAATAAGTGAATGGTGAAGTTCGTTTTACTCACTGTGAATTGTGAATAGAATTCACAAGGAGCAAAGCGAACTTCACCGTTCACTTTTTTATCTGGTTTTGATAACTTTTACCTCCAGCCTCCTGTTTATTTTCCTGTTTTTCTCAGAGGTATTCGGAACCAAAGGCTCTGTCATTCCGTCAGAAAAAGTACGGATGCGGCTCGGACGGATATTACATCCTACCAGATAGTCTTTTGCTCTGTCTGCTCTCTCCTGTCCGATGATCTGATTTCTTTCTTTAGAATCCAGATTGCAAGTGTGCCCTGTTATTTCTAGCTGATAATCAGGATTGTTGCGTAATAAATCAACATAGTCATCCAACTCATTTTTCTGCTCTATACTCAAAAGCGTTGCTCCGAGGTTATAACTTGAAATTCCCGGCATTCTATCATAGTTTTCACATCGTTTTTTCGCCTCACTAAGATAAGATGTAATTTCATCACGGATTATCGCTTTGATTTGGCTTTCATCCATTGAAGATGATTGACTTACTTTCAAAACAATTGTATCGGGCACCACTTCTCGTTCTCTGTAATATTTTTTATATTCGGATGTTGATTTCCGTTTGGCCGGCGCTTTTTTCCCTAATTCAAATCCTAATTTCAATTTTAATCCTAC
>JAVBLQ010000024.1:0-12178 GCA_031553435.1 Bacteroidales bacterium
TATGGCTCCGGGGTTCCACCTCTTCCCATCCCGAACAGAGAAGTTAAGCCCGGACGCGCCGATGGTACTGCATACAAGTGGGAGAGTAGGATGCCGCCAGTTTTTGAAAGAAGCGAGTGATTCAATGATTTGAGTCGCTCGCTCTTTTTTTAAAGAAGCCGCAAACTCCCCGGTTAAGTATAGGTTTTAAGTTATACGTTCTACGTTTGGCTTATGCACGACAAAACGTAAAACGTAAAACGGATTACTGTTAAATTTGAACCGCTCATATTATCATATCGTCTGGCAAGTTGTTTGTCAAAGTTTATAATGGGAGCCTGAATTTCATTGTCACTTCTCCGGTTTCTTTATTTACCTCAACGCTTTGATTTTCAATACCCAAATCTTTACCGGTTGACATTTTGAAAAGTCCGGCCAGAAATTGCATGCCATTGTTCATCACTTGTTCTACTTCTATCAGTTTTGTTTCTGCCTGAGTTGCTTGCTTCTCTATAGATGGCTTATCCGGAGCAGCAGATGGGGTTTGACTAAACAAATCCGGCTCTTCTGGAATTTCTGCTATAAGGTCAGGAGTCTCATTTTTCTCATTGAATAATTCCTGGCATTTTTCTTGTTCGGAGCATTCTGGTTTTTCTTCGAACAATGCTTGTTCGGAGTGATTGAGGAAGGCTTCCAATTGGTCGATAAATTGAGAACGGCCTTTAGTTGAAAAGTCAACATAATTGGTTTTGTTATTATTATCCAGTACTCCTTCAAATAGATTTTGCTTGACTAATAAACCTGCAGCTATTTGTTGCTCAATGGAATTACGGGAAATGAAGTTGTATATGGTTAATTTATTACTTTTTTGTCCTAAACGGTCTATGCGTCCGATGCGTTGATTTTTCTTCGCCGGGTTCCATGGTAATTCGAAATTGATAAGCGTATCGGCTACCTGTAAATTCAGTCCTGCTCCACCGGCTTCGGTAGAAAGAAATACTTTGCATTCCGGGTTTGTTTCAAACTTTTTGATTAGTTCTCCACGAGATTTTACCGGAATTTTTCCGTTCAATTCGACAAATCCGATTTTATGTTCACGAAGCATTTGTCCGATTAGCTTGTGTACTTTTACCCATTCTGAGAAAATAATGATTTTGCGGTTTGTTTTCTGCAAATCCAACTGGTTGAAAAGAATGTCTTTGAGTTCTTCCATTTTAGGAGATTCATTTGTTTCTTCGTCAATCAGGTAGGTAGAATCACAAACCATCCGCATATTGCCGAGTAATAGTTGAAGCCGTTGCAAATCATATGGGGTCAGGAATTTTTTACGGATGATGGCGGAAACCCCATGACTGTATGAGGCATGGTATTCCTGTTGTAATGGAGATAATTCAACGGGAATATCAATCTGTTGTACATTAGGAAGTTGTTCCAATACTGCCCGCTTTTCCCGGCGAATCAATATTTCGGATAATTCTTTGTTTAGTGGTTGTAAATCGAAATAACCGTTGATTTTATTTGGTTTATCAGGGTCGAAAAGACAATGTTGATATGAAAATTCCCATAGTGGGCCAAAGAAATGGGGGTCGATTGAACTTACTAACGAGTAGATGTCGATCAGTTTATTTTCAATGGGTGTTCCGGTAATAACCAATACATGTTTGGGTTGCAGGCGACGTATGGCGGAAGAAGTTTTTGTTTCGAAATTTTTGATTTTCTGTGCTTCGTCCAGGATTAAGAAATCGATTCCGGCTTTATTGATCGCTTGGCTATCACGTAAAATGGTTTCGTAGTTGACAATATAAAAATAGAATGAATCGTCAAAATATTGCAAAGCTCTTTCATCGGGAAGTCCGTTCACAATCAAGGCCTTTTCTCCGGTGAATTTTTCTATTTCTTTTTTCCATTGCGATTTAAGTGTGGCAGGACATACAATCAGGCATTTCCGGAAACCGAAGATTTGTTTTTTCAGAATAGCTGTTGTAATTGCCTGGATTGTTTTTCCCAATCCCATTTCATCTGCAATAATGGCTGCTTTTTTAAATAGGACGAAATCAACTCCTTCTTTTTGATAGGGAAACAGATCGGCTTTGATTTGAGAATAATCTGGTTGATGTGTTTTTTGCAAATCATTCAGCATCATTTTTTCATATCGCCGTTCGACTTTTTCGCGGACTTCAGGGCGAATACAGATGTTTTCGTGTTCTGCGGCTTGTTCGAGAAATCCTAAAAATGTGTTGATTTCAGCATCTTCTATGTATTGTTTCTTTTTGAAATAACGGGAAATCAGTACTTGTTCTTTCACCGGTAGAGGATGGGGATAATACCAGGTGATTTTGTAATTGTTCAATGGATCGCAATAGATTTCTATAAACGGATATGTTTTATCCAATTTGTTGAACAAATCGGAGTTACGTTTCAATTGATTGAATGCAAATATGATGTGTTTGGTTGTTCCTAACTTGTTTAATTTTGCATCCGGACTATCGCTGTATCCTGTTTCATTTTCAAAATCCCTCAACAAGATTTTATATCGGACTCCTTGTTCATTGAAGAGAATATGATCGCCATAGATATTGCTTGCCCATTGGATCCGGTAATCAGCTTTTTCTGCTTTGAGTCGCCTTTCGTCTAAAACTCTTTTAATCATTCCCTGCCGGGTATATTTTTTGTGTTCGATTTGTTCTTTGGCATCTAATAGTTCTAATTCGGCTTCATATTGTAATAAGCAGGCATAAGCGTAGCGGTTCCATCCTGTCCGTTCTCCATTGCATTCCGGGACAATGTTTATTATATCATTTCCGAATTCTTCTTCCATCAGTAAACAATATTCCAAGGTTTCGTCCAATCCGGAGGAATCAACGAGAAAGTCAACAGAAACAGCAGATTGAGATAAAATCTGGCAATCGCAATTGTTAAACAAGATTTCTCCGTAAGCAACTTCTTCCGGTAGTATGGCCGGTTTTATTTTTTCCTTGAAAGTTTTAATGTTTTCCCGAATGTTCATATAGGTTGTTTTATTTTTGATCAATAATGTCTTGAGGTTAGTGTGTATTTTGATTACAGCAATGCAAATATAAAAATTATCTTAGAAACTGTTTAAAAATTTACAAGTAATAATATTTATCGATGAAACTGATACTTTTTCATATTCTTTTTTGTTCTTTTTTGCTGCTTTGTGTCTTTGCTTTTGGTCAAATAGCCCGCTATTCTCCCAAAATCAAATCCTCAAATCAACGAAAAAAATACCTAAAAAAGGTCTTATGAAAATTTTTAAACAGTTTCTTAACAATTGGTTGAATTTTCAGGGGAAAAGTGGTAAGGTTAAGAAACTGTTTAGGTTTCTAAAATTCAATCTTATAGCTTATATTCGGAATTATTGTGGCTTCTCTATTTTCTTCCACAGTTTTTGTTTTGAAGTTATAACGGTGTCCGTAATATTCTTTGTATCCGGTTACGTTTAGCATTTTAACGGCAAATTCGTGTGATATGTGTTTGAGGTTGATTTTGTAACTGACTGTGAAGTGTCCTAACAGTGAGGGTGAGAGTTGTTCTTCAAAAGCGTTGTTTTCATCATAAATTGCATCTTGTGTAATTACTGAGGCGATATAGTCAACGGGTGAAAATCTTTCTCCTCCCTGATAGGTGATTCGTACGTTTGCATTGAAAACGTTTTGTTTGTTGTGTCCGACCATCCATTCTCTCCCGAAAAGGAGATTGAAAATGTAATTGCGGTTGTATCGGGTATCGTGCCAAATGCCGTCTCCTCCTTTGTATTGAGAGTCAAATAGAGAAGCCGTCAGCATGAAATAATAGCCTCGTGACATGAATTTCTCGAAAGTAAGATCTACGCCATAGTTTAAGCCTTTTCCTTTGTTTTGCAAGGGTTCGTGTAAAAACCAGTCGTTTTGTAAGTTGATGAAAGAGAACGAACTATCGGCAATTACAGGAACGTCGAATAGTTGTTGGATATAAGGTTCTACCCGCAGGTGGAAATCATTTCCGATATTCCAGTCGTAAGAGAGCACGAGATGTTGGGATCGTGTGAATCCCAGATCTTTATTGATGTATTCTCCTGTTGTTGAACGTGTAAAATAATAATTCAACATTTCCAGCCGGCTATGTAATCCATAAGATAAACTGAGTGAATGTGCGGGTTTGAATTGCCATTTGGCTCCTATTCTGGGTTCAATACTGTAACTTCCGTTGAGTGTGAATACTTGTCCGATAAGTCCGGCATTCAATGTCCATTGATCGGAAAGATTGACGGATGAGTTGCTGAAAGCTGAAAGTAGTCCGCTGAAGCCATCTTCTTTGGTTAGTAATTGCAAAGGGGTTCCGGCCGGATCGGCATCTTCGAGTTTCAGGTTGTATTTCAGTCCGGTGAGTTGTATTCCTGTCTTATTTGTGTGTCTGGTGCTGAATTTTTTATTGAGATAAGAAGAAAGTACGAAATTCCAGTTTGTGTTTTGAATTACATTTTTGGGTTCGAGTTGAGTTTGGTCGTTCATTCGTTCCGTGTGCATATCCAGTCCACTGACTGTTCCGGCTAAGGTTGTTTTCAGGAAGGCATCGTTTCCCAACATGATTTTATGTCCGATTCCCACAGCTCCCATGTATTGTTTTACATCCTGGCTTTCCATATCCTGTAAGTATTCCCAGTCGGATTTGTCTGTTTCGGCTGTTTGACCTGACCGGTCGATTAATCCGATTCCCCAGACAGAGAATGTGCCGGCTTTTTTAGTAGGAAAATTCAGTTTGAAAGAGAGGTCCTGATAGCGTGTTCCGTCGGCATCATCAGGCATTAAAGGGCTAAGAAGTGACAGCGTTGAGTAGCGATAATTAAACAAATAGGAAGAATTGCTTCCTTTCCTGAAAGGGCCTTCAGAGGCGACGTCGATACCGATAAGTCCGAGTTGGACGGTATTTTCCATTCGTTGATTATTTCCGTTGCGTAGCTTGATGTCAAATACTCCCGACAAGGCATTTCCATATTCGGCGGGAAAGGCTCCGGTGAAGAAGTCGGAATTTCCTAATACCTGGCTACTTAATGCTGTGAGTCCACCGCCTCCGAATGTGGTAACTTCTGCGAAGTGGTTGGGATTGGGTATTTCTATGTCTTCTAATCTCCATTGAAGGAATTTGGGTGCATTGCCTCTGACTACAATACCGTTGTTTCCCATATTGCTTCCTACTCCGGCGAATGATGATGCTAAGCGGGCGGGATCATCAAAGCCTCCGGCATATCTTTTGGCTTCTTCCACACTTAACATCCGGGCGCTTCCCAAGGCCATTTTGTTCAATGGTTCTGTTTTGTTGACGGAGGGTTTTACTATCACTTCCGAAAGCTGATTGATGTTTTCTTTCAGAGGGATTTCCAGAAAGGCTTCTTTCGAGGATGTCAGCATCACTTCTTTGATGATTGTAGGTTCGTATCCTACATAGGTGACTTCAATGTCGTATCTTCCGACCGGAACATGGGAAATGCTGAAGTTTCCATTCTCATCGGTAGATGCTCCTAGAGATGGATTTGTGTTGAGTATCACCACTGTTGCAGCAACCAAAGGTTCGTCGGAAGCTCCGTCTCTCACGGTTCCTCTTATGTTTTGTGTGTTTATCTGTGAAAAAGAGATGAAATAAATCATACTCAGGAGTAGGGGGAAAATCAGTCGTTTCATATATTAATTATTATTTTTGTGCAAAGTAATTTATAATAACATAAAATGTCAATACTGATTAATCAGTAAACTAATATGGAAAAATTAATAAAAAGATATAAACAGCTTCTTTGTTCCCAACAATTCTGTGAAGAAGATCTGGATTATGGCATTGTGGAGAGGCATAAAACTTTGTTAAGTCAATTATCCAAAGTCTCCAACAGCGGTATCACGATATTTGATATGTATAAGCAGGAGCATATTTTTACTTCTTACAATTTTACCGAATTGTTTGGTTATGATTTGAATGCTATAGAATTGATTGGAAATGAATATTTTGATGAACGGATCCATCCTGATGACTTTAAACCATTGATGCTGGTTGGGGTAAATTTCCTTCAGTTAACCTTGGAGGGAAAATTTGAGGATCCGCATCATTATAAATTGATCAATGAATACCGTATTCGTAATATGTATAATGAATATGTGCGTGTGATCGAGCAATTCAGTATTCTGGAGTTTGATAAACATGGGAATATCTGGTTGTCTTTGTGTGTGTTGGATCTTTCTCCTGATCAGGATTTTTTTCAGGGGATTAAGAGTAATCTTTTGAATTGTAAAACAGGGATAAACATGTCTCTCAAGGATTTATTATTTTCTCCTTTTTCTACGGAAACCAACCTTACTGCGAGAGAAGTCGAGGTTCTTCAACTGGTTAAAGAAGGGTTGTTGAGCAAAGAGATTTCGGAAAAACTTTTCATCAGTGTCCATACTGTTAATACTCATCGTCAGAAAATCCTGGAAAAATTGAATGTCAATAATTCGATGGAAGCGGTTAAATATGCTTCAAGTTTAGGGTTATTGGATTAATTTTTTTCCTGTTTATGGAATCTTCCGCTTTTTTGCATCTATTTTTTAGATTAATCTTCAACTTTAATCATTAAACGAAATTATAAAAGATTATGAAAACAAAATTGCTTTACCTGACTATGAGTCTGTTTGTGGCGGTTTCTCAATTGATTGCACAGACTCCGGAGTTGACAGTGGGAGGAAAAAAAGAGAGCACGGATGTTTACTTGCAAAAGCTGGATATCCAGGTAGATGTAACGGGAAGTATTGCCACTACTCAATTTACAATGACTTTTAAGAACCGTACCGGAAGAATTCTGGAAGGTGAATTACTTTTTCCGCTTTCCGATGGAGCGACAGTGAGCCGTTATGCTTTGGATATCAATGGGAAAATGAGGGATGCTGTACCCGTAGAAAAAGCAAAAGCCACGCAGGTATTCGAAGAAATCGAACAACGCCGTGTTGATCCGGGTTTGCTGGAACGGGTAGAGGGTAACAATTTCCGCACGCGTATTTATCCGATTCCGGCCAATGGAAGCCGTACTATTTCCATCAGTTACGAACAGGAATTGCCTGCCGGAAATAATGGATTACATTACCGTTTGCCAATGGATTATAAGGAAGCCATTGATGAATTTTCGGTCAAAGTTACTGTCTGGCAGAGTAAAAGTAAACCTCAGACAGAGGCTCAGGGTGGAAATGAAATCCGGTTCGATGCGCAGGGCAGTAATTTTGTTTCTTCTTTTTCCCGTAAGGATTATCTTCCATCGCAGTTACTGGCTTTTTCACTTCCTGTTCCGGCGGATATTTCTCAGGTACTTATGCAATCTGCTTCAGGCAGTTATTATTTTATGGCTTCTTGTTATCCTGAAGTACAAAGCATCAAAAAAGAATGGGCGGATCATTTGGGAGTTATCTGGGATGTGTCTTTAAGCGGCTTGAAACGTGATGTCAAGCGTGAACTGGAAATATTGGATGCTATTTTTAAGGAAAAGAAAAATCTGAATGTTACTCTTTACTTCCTGAATAATCTTTTTACAAATGGGGGGACATTCAGTGTGAATAACGGTGATTGGACTTCTTTGAAAAATGCCATTCAGGCTGCCAATTATGATGGAGGAACAAACTATAGCAGTATTAAATTACAAAATGCGCCTGCATCGGAGTTCTTGTTCTTTTCCGACGGATTGTCGTCTTTGAGCGATGCTGATTTTATACAAGCCGGCAATCAAAAAAGTAAAGCTGTACATTGTATTGTATCTTCGTCCCGCGCTGATTACAGTTCTTTGAAATGGATTGCAGCTCAGACCAATGGTAAATTTGTCAATTTGAATGTTCTGTCTCAATCAGATGCAATCAGTGAGTTGGGAAAAGAAACGCTTTGTTTTCTGGGAGTAAAAAAATCAGGAAATATAAGAGAAGTATATCCGTCGGTTTCGACTCCTGTGCACGGAAATTTTTCAGTAGCGGGAATTATGCAGTCACAAGAGGGTGAAATTACATTACTCTTTGGCTACGGTAATCAGGTGAAGGTAGAAAAGAGAATTAACCTGAATGCTTCTCAGGCGGATAATCGTGTGCAGGTGCATCGTATGTGGGCGCAAAAAAAGATCAATGAACTGGATATGCGCTATGATAAAAATAAACAGGAATTGACTGAACTCGGGCAAGAGTTTGGTATTGTAACCCGCAACACATCTTTGATTGTACTTGAAACTCTGCAGGATTATATTACTTATCAGATCACTCCTCCGGAAGAGTTATTGGCTGAGTATAATCAATGGAAAAAGAATATGGCTGACACCAGACAGCGTGAGGCGCAGAGTATGTTGGAGTTATCGAAAAATGCAGCCGCAGAACTCAAAAAATGGTGGAATACGGATTTTACTCTTAAAGAACCAAAATATCCTAAACCGGATAAAGTAGCAAGACAGAGTGCTGTTTTGCAAGCGTCTGTTGCTTTGGACGTTGTGGAATTGGCAGATGAAAGAGTCGTAATACAAGAAGAAGCCGCAGCTTCCGTTGCAGATGGTTTCCTCATGTCAAGAAACTCCATGCGAGCAAAAGTTGAAAAGGAGTCGACTAAATCCGTTGGAGATTTAAAAGTTTCCCAGGCGCCACAACCTACTATCAGAATTACACCGGTTAAGCAAGATGCCGGATATATGAAAGGCCTTACCGGAAATCCCGGATCCGATTATAAAAAGTATCTGGAAACAAGGCCGGATTACATCGGTACCCCTTCATTTTATTTCGATATGGCAGATTGGTTTTATAAACACAATGAACATGGGAAAGCAATTTGTATCCTGACTTCCATTGCTGATATGGATCTGGAAAATGCATCTCTTTTCCGTCTTCTGGGTTATCGTTTGAAGGAATATGGAGAATATGCTCTGGAAGCATACATCTGCCGAAAAGTGGTGCAATGGCGACCGATGGAACCGCAAAGTTATCGTGATTATGCGCTGGCATTGAAAGATAACGGACAGTATCAGGCCGCTTTGGATAGTCTTTATTCACTGTTGGCTCATCCTTATGCGCAGAATATCAGTCGTAGAAGCGCCGGGATAGAAGAAGTGGTGGTGACGGAAATGAATCAGTTGATTACCGGACAATCCGGGCTAAAACCATTGAGAACTGCGAAAATCAATCAAAATCTGTTGATGAACATTCCTGTAGATATTCGTGTGGTGATCAATTGGAATATGAATAGCACGGACATTGATTTACATGTGACCGATCCGAACGGCGAAACTTGTAGTTACAGTAACAGGAGTACTGCTACCGGGGGACGTATCAGCCGGGATATTACTCAAGGCTATGGGCCGGAACAATTTATGATTAAAAAGGCTCTGAAAGGTAAATACAAAGTATATGTCAATTATTTCGGTGATTCACAGGTGAAAAAAGAAGGGCCGTCAACCGTGATGATCGAGGTATATACTAACTATGGAAAAGCCAACCAAAAAGGAATGGTAACTTGCACTCAACTTTCCAGAGATGTTAAAAAATCAGCTAATGGCTTAGTGGAAGTAGCAGAATTTGAGTTTTAGTGTAAACATTTTTTAGTTTTATTTGTTTAAAAGTTTATAATGCCAATGAAGTGACAGAGTAATGAAGCGACTTTCACATTTAAATTTAATAATATGGAAACATTATTTGACAAAGTGAATCATGCCGTGAAAAACTGGTGGTTATCTCTTCTTTTAGGTATTTTGTATGTTGCTTTTGCAATATTCCTGATGGTTAAACCTTTTGAAAGTTATGCTGCGTTGAGCATTTTCTTTAGTTGTTTTATGTTTGTTACCGGTATTTTTGAAATCTCGTTTGCCATAACAAATAAATCGAATCTTTCGGGTTGGGGTTGGTATCTGGCCGGTGGTATTCTGGATTTGTTAATCGGGATTATATTGGTATGCCTTCCGGTAATTTCAATGATGATGATACCCTTTATTGTGGCTTTCTGGTTGATGTTCCGTGGATTCTCAGCCATTGGTTTTTCTGTAGATTTACAACATCTTGGCTCCGGAAATTGGGGTTGGTATCTGGTATTTGGTATACTTGCCGTTATTTGTTCTTTTCTGATTATCTGGCGGCCGGAAGCAGGTGCTTTAACTTTGGTTTTTGTTACGGCATTTGCGTTTTTATTCATGGGAGTATTCAGGATTATGCTTTCGATCGACCTGAAAAAACTGAAAAATAAAACTGAAGAATGAATTACCAAGACCGACACACAAGCAGTGCATCGACCGGCACACAAGCAGTGCATCGACCGGCACACAAGTAGTGCATCGACCGGCACACAAGCAGTGCATTGACCGGCACACAAGCAGTGCATTGACCGACACACAAGCAGTGCATAGTCGGTACTTTTCCCAATAAAAAAGCGAAACAACCGGAATCGATTGTTTCGCTTTAAAATTACTACAAAATTACAAATTGTTTAATAGTGAGCAAGATGAGTCTTTTGGGTGCACCTTGTACCGTGCACCCCAAAGTGTTTACATTGAAACAGTCAGCAACACATCGCTTTGTACCGTCCGCGGATGCTTTAATGTTGATGCGCTGGTGAATTGTGTTACGATTTTCAACTTGTAAGCTCCTTCCGGTAGATTGGGAACTACTACCATTATTTCCGAAGGATTGTTGATCACAATATCCTCTTCATCTACCCTGTAAATTGTTCCATCTGCTTCGGAAACAAAAAAGATACCTACTTCCGGATCATCTCCCGCAATTTTAATCCTGTCTCCGGTTACCCTGAGATTACGTTCCGGCGTCAGCTTGTCATTGATAGACTTGGTCTTCATATCCATTATGTAATCGATAACCGGATTTGAATTGCCTAAGCCCATAATTTCTACTTTTACCTCATCCATAATTTTCCTTAAAGGCTCTCCCTGATTAAACAGGAAATAAATGGAATGCTTTTTCTTGTTGAATGTTTCTTGAGGACTGTTGAAAACCCCTTTGATCATTGCTCTGACCATGAAATAACCGGCGTTGACCGAATAGCCGTCAATCAATTGATAGACCATTTCTTTCAGGAACTGGTTTACATTTAACTCCATAGTGTCAACTTTGGTTGGCGCTCCTCCCCGGTTGATGGCGCTGATACAGACGTCTCTCAAAGTTAAAGTTCTTTCTGAAATAACTTTTGCCGCATAGTCGTTTGGTCCTCCCGTTAAGGCATTAGGATACAAATTGGCTTTGATACTGTGCATTTTTTCTTTTTCTTCCATAAATTAATAAACGATTAATTAATAGTTAGGATTTTTCTGATGTGTTATAATTAACACGGTGACAAAGGTATATAATAAATAATGAAATTACAAGAATAAATCAATATATTTAAACCATATATATAAAATACTTTATTTGTTCACCTTTCACATTCAATTAGGACCGATTTGTAAACAGAAATAAATTTTAATATAAAATTATGTTATAAAACATAATAAATAATTTGTATTTATAATGTGATTGTCTTTATTTTGTAAAACCAGTAAAATTTAAAGCCGTAATTATATGAAAAGATCGATTGTCCTTTTCGCATTCATCCAGTGTGTTGCTGGTATTTCCGGGCAACATATATTAAAAAGCGGATTGAATATGCCCCGGCCGGATGATATTATCGTCAAACAACAGGTGAGTTATAAAGATCCGGGTAGATCAGGTGAAAATGTTTTGTGGGATTTCAGCAAACTGAATACCGAAAACGAAGAATACAAACTGCAATATGCTGCCCGGGGAGACACCATGATAGTAGGAACCGAACACCGGACCATGTATTATTACTCCCTCTCCCACGACTCTCTCCTACTCTGGGGCTACGAAAACCCAACCACGCTGATGATCAACGAACAACCGGAATTATTAATGAAGTTTCCTGTCAACTACAAAGACCGGAGAATGACTTATTATAATGGGAATGGCAAGTACTGTGATCGCTTGTCCATCTCCGCTATGGGAACCATCACTTCCGAAGCCGATGCTTACGGTATGATGATCCTGCCCAATAAAGACACTTTGAAGAATGTGATCCGTGTCCGCACCTTCAAACGTATTGCGGAGGAAACGAAACCACTATTCGCCTCTCTTCTCGCCCTTGACCCGCAATCCTCTGTTTCTACCGATAGTATCAATTTTCGCCTGGCTAACGACAGCCTCACCCTCGAAGTCGAAACCTT
>JAVBLQ010000117.1:0-16008 GCA_031553435.1 Bacteroidales bacterium
TCAAATAATAGTCGCTCTTTTTCTCCATTTGTGTTTTACGTGTTTTTTTGTCAGCAGAGTCTATATAGCGATATTCGATCATATCTGATTTGCCTTTGTAGATTTCGTGCAACCATACCAATGGGCTAACCATAGGCCCGTTGCTACATGAATGTTTGGTAACATAACCGGGGCCCCAGGGGATACCGCCAATTTCCTCGCCATTGCTGTCGCGAGTACAGTCCCAACCATCCAGTACGTATTCGGTCAGATATTCGGCTTTATCCAGGTATTTTTTATCATTGGTTAATTTATAGGCTTCCAACAATTCGCGAACAAGCCACATCTGGTCGTCGTATACATTTTCAATGCCTTCTACTTTGGCTGAGCCTTTGGATCCTCCGCGATTCACTCCATATACCGACCATTCTTTGGTTTGGGTATAAGAAACAAGGGTGAATGTTCCTAAATAATAATCAGCGTTGTCATATAATCTACTCAATAATTCAGTATAACGATTGAAATGTTGGTTGTAAAGAGTGGCATCTCCATGATCTTTTTGGGCTTTAAGGCCATGAAGAATGGCATTTACTGCTTCGATAGAACTGGTGTACATCCACACGCTGCCTTTTTCGTCGGAACGGGTACCGGTGTAGGTATTGTAATACCTTGCCATAGCCATGCCTTCTCCTGTAAAATAATTGGAGACAGCTTTATCAGTTATTTGTATGGCACGATTGAGGTTTTGTACGGATGGATTTCCTCCGTCAGACGGGTTGTCCGGAGTGTCGGGAGAAGAACCTTCACTACAGGCTACTCCTACAAGTACAAGCAGAAGACAAGTAATTATGCAAAGAATTTTTTTCATTGTATTCATATATAAATAATTTCTAAAACACAAAGACACAAAGTCACAAAGTTTTTTATGAAGACTTCGTGTCTTTGAGTCTTCGTGTTTATTTTCATGAATTAAACATGATTGTTATTTTAGATCAACCGAATAGAAAAGCAATTTATTCTCGCCTGAGTTGGCAACGCAATTGTATACGCCAAAAACAAGTGCTATGTTGTTGCCGTTAAATTGCGAAAGGTCATATACAAACGAAGCATATCCTTCCGGATTGCCTGAGCCGCCGTTTTCATGTTTAAATTTCCAACAACCATTATCAGCAGCAGCAGCGTCTGCGGCAGTGTTAGACTTAGGTGCGATATGAGTTACCGTACCGTCTTCTTTGATGGCTGTCAGTTTAAAGTATGTGTAATTGCTGCTGAAGTTTCGTGTTTTCAGCGTTAACTGGTTACTACCTGTAGCAATGGCAAACTTCGCATAGAAATATGATTCCGGAACTTCGGTACTTACATCAGCTGTGTTACGGGTTTTTATCAGGTAACCTTCTGAGGGGAATACTTCAGGGTCTTTCTTCAATGGAACAAACGACCATTCGTGTGCGATATGTGAAACTGCGCGCCATGCCTGATAAGCGGCAGGATATCCGGAAGTCATACTCACATCTCTTCCGGCTCTAATCGGGCTGATACCTGTGAATGATTTTTTCGTGTGTGGCATGGTAGAACGCACAGTTTCTTTTGTCAACTTCCATCCGTCTATTACTTCCGTGCCGGGCAACCAATTTGTACCTTCCACTTTTCTGTCGGCAAAACGAATCGCACGTAGGACAAGTTGTTTCCAATAGTCGCCTGTTTCTTTACGATAGATACCGATTGCGATGATTACTTCTTTGCCTACGTATGCACTCAAATCGAAGTCAAAATCGGCATAATCTCCAGAACCATATGTTTTAACATCTCCTATTTTTACGGCCTTGGGTTCAGCTTCCGAAAGATCAGCTACTTGTACGCCGAAATAAGCCGGTGATGCTTGATCGGCATTATGAGTACGCAGTCTCAATGAAAGGATCTTATTATCATCAGTAATTTTTTTGCTACCATATGTGTATGAGTCGAATATATCCAGATTAGCAGGATTTTTCCGGTCATCGCCATCATTACGGATGCGCAATGTGGTACCTTCCCATTGTTCTTCCCAGTTACCCATGAAAGACATAGAACAGAAGTAGTCGCAAGCCCAGTCCCAGTGAGGATAAGCATCGGCATTACCTCCGCCGCGGTATTCATTATAATACCATTTGTCGGCTTCCAACAGGTTTGCCAACGTCAAACCACGAAAGATTTCGGAAGCTCCCATTACTATATTCTGTGTTGCTACACCATCCACAAAACTGTCTTTGGAGAGATTCTTAATGATGGTTACATAATTTGGTTTGGTAAATGTTACCACATAGTTATCGGCAATAAGATCAACTATACTGAATTTACCGTCTGCTCCGGTAGTAACAGTTTCTCCGGGATTAGTCCCTATACTGACAGTTACTCCAGCAAGAGGTGCATTGTTATTTTTTCCATCAGTAACAATACCTGAAATTTTTGCAGTGGCATTTAACATTGTTACTGTAGTAGTTGCTATTTTGTTTGTATTAAACATGCTTTCGGTAACTGTGAGGCTGATTGTCCGATATCCCGATTTCGAGAATGTTACGGCATGTGTTTCCATAGTTACATTTTCAACGGTGTATCTACCGTCGCTTCCGGTAGTAACTGTTCCTTCCATTCCGGATATGGCAACAGTGGCTCCGGCAACAGATACTCCATAATCATCTGCAACAGTACCGGTTATTGTACCAAGACTTATATTGACAGAATTGTCATCGTCCTTACAGGAACTCACCATAGATACTACAGCGCCTAATAGGGTGAGGAACATAAAAGCTCTCAAAATTTTTAATAATTTCATGTTAGTTTATTATAAAATAGATATAAAATTTAAGTAACTCATTGTTTGATTTCGAATCAGAGATTGAAACATGATGATGATTTTTATTCTCGTTTTCTCATAAGCATTGTATTTAGATGTGTTAATATATTATAAGTGTTTTTAATTTGATTTATTGTTGGAAATGTTGCAATGCGGAACCAAACTGTTTTTCATACGAAAAAACAGGATTAAAAAAATAACGGGAAGTAAATTTGCGAGATGATGTTTCACGTTGTTTTTGCAAAGAATTAAAGTTAACTTTTGTGACAAACTGTGAGATAAATCTAATCAAAGTATGGTTAATTGAGAGATTAAAAACCAGGTTAACGGGCTAAGAAAAAACATTAACCCTATTTATCTGTCTATAAATAAGAATTTTATAATTTTGTATTTTTTTAAGGGAGGATGCTGACGTTTATGATTATTTAGCATTCAATATCATGTAAACTTCATCTTTCAATTCATCAGGAAGTTCAATTTCCCGTAACCGTAGGCTATGTAACCAACCGGCAATATCTTCCGGATGCATAGTGTAAAAAATATCACGAAAAATAGTTATGGCTTCCGGTGTATAAGCATTCGAAGTTATTTTTTTATATTCATCCAATTCTTCATCATCAAAATACTCGACAGGTTGATCAAGCTTATTGACCTGATTGAATTTTTCGCAAAACTCATGTTGTCCGCAACAACCTGTTTGGATATTTTGAGGTTCAGGTTCAACCAATATCCCATCCTCTCCTTTTTTATTCTTCAATCTTTTTTGTCTGAATAATTCAATCACAAAAACGATTAAAAGAAAAAGAATAAATCCTGCTATTATTATTGACAAACCACTCATTTTCAATTATTTACTTTCAATTTTCAATTATTTCAAATCCTGCTTCTTTCAAATTTTCCCAATAATTAGGATAAGATTTAGTAACTACCTGAGGCTCATCTATTTTTATACTTCCGGACTTAAGTGCAACCGGAGCAAAAGCCATAGCCATCCGGTGATCTTCATAAGTTTTGATGGGCTCGTTAACCGGAGCACAACGTTCGCCGTTCCATTCCAAAACCGAATCATTCAAATCTTTTAAGATATAACCCAGTTTCTTCATTTCTGTTTTAAGCGCTTCAATCCGGTCGGTTTCTTTTATTTTAAGACTTTGTAATCCTTCAAAACGAAAAGGAATTTCCATCAAAGCACAAGTCACTGCAAAAGTTTGAGCTAAATCCGGCTCATCTATAAAATTATAAACAAATTTATCTGTGATATGGTTCTTTTTTGAAAGGGTAATTCCTGTCGGAGTATAAGAAGTTGCAACTCCTAATTGTTCAAACAAACCAGCCACTTTGCTATCTCCCTGATAACTTTGCGAAAATAAACCTAACAATTCTATTTCGGAATTTTCACTCAAAGCCGCCATCTGATACCAGTAAGATGATGCAGACCAATCATTTTCAACAATAAAATCAACAGACTTATAAGTTTGCGGAAGTATTTGAATTGTATGGTCATCCCAATGAACAGCAACACCAAACATCTCCATCAATTTTTTCGTCAAGTGAATGTACGGACGTGAAATGATATTTCCCTGTAAATGAATCGTTAAACCTTTTTGAGTAACAGGAGAGACCATCATCAGAGCAGAAATATATTGGGAACTGATATTTCCATCGATGAAGATTTCTCCTCCGGAAAGTGTTGTCCCCGATATTTTCAACGGAGGATAGCCTTCTTTTTCGATATAATCAATCTTTGCACCGATTTGACGAAGAGCATCAACCAACAAACGTATCGGACGATTTTTCATCCTTTCTGTTCCCGTAATGATTCTTTCGCCTTCAATACTTGAAAAATAAGCGGTCAGGAAACGCATGGCAGTACCTGCAGCTCCGATATTGACTATTTTTTCAACAGAGGCAAAAGCCTGAAGCATTACTTTAGTATCGTCGCAATCCGAGATATTACTTATTTTACCTTGACTATCAGCCAGTGCATTTAAAATCAGCACTCTATTGCTAATGCTTTTGGATGCAGGCAATTGAACCCGCATTTTTATGTGACTTGGAGCAAAAACAGTGTATTCCATTTTCAATTAATTACTGCGAAGGTACAGAAAAGTGTTACCTTTGCAAAAAATTTTATCTATGCACCCGATTAAAAACATTATATTTGATTTGGGTTGTGTTCTGGTTAATCTGGATAAACAGGCATGCGTCAATCGTTTTCTGGAATTAGGAGTACATAATATTGATGAATTGATCAGTCATTATCGTCAAAGCGGAACATTTCTCGATTATGAATTAGGATTGATTGATACGAAGAAATTCAGGGAAGAAATTAAACTTTCAGTCAAAAAAGATTTGAATGATAAAGATATTGACGAAGCCTGGAGCCGTTTTTTGCTTGATATTCCAAACAAAAAGCAGGAATTATTGTTGAAATTAAAAGAAAAGTATAATTTATTTTTGTTGAGTAATACGAATGAAATTCATTTCGGACAGGCAAGAAGAGAATTCAGCCGGAACAATCTGGTTCCCGAAGATATTTTCAATAAGATGTATCTGTCATTTGAAATTCATTTGGTCAAACCGGGTAAAGAGATTTTTGAATATGTAATAAAGGATTCGGGCATCGATCCGGCTGAAACATACATGGTTGATGATGCATCGCCTAATATTGAAACGGCAAAATCATTAGGCTTCCATACTTATCAGCCTGAGCCTTTTGAAGATTTTTCAGAGGTCTTTGAAGCGATGTTTGATATTTAGTTACAAGTTACAAGTTACGGGTTACAAGTAATTTATTTAGTCCCGTAACTTGTAACTCGTAACTTGTAACTCGTAACTTGTAACTAAAAAATGATCACCATATTTTCCAATGATCCGGATAAACCCGGAGCTGTTCTCCCTGAAGGAGTTGTGGCTACTGTAGGTTTTTTTGACGGTGTACATTCCGGACATCGTTTCCTGATAGAACAATTAAAAACGATAGCCGGAAAAAAGAATTTACCTTCCGCGGCAATCACTTTTCCTGTACATCCGCGCAAAGTGTTACAGTCTGATTTTCAGCCGGATTTATTAAGCGATTTCCAGGAAAAACTATTCCAACTTTCCGGAAGCGGAGTCGATTATTGTTTCGTCATTGATTTCACCATCAAATTGTCACAGCTTACAGCCAAAGAGTTTATACAAGATATTTTATTCCAAAAATTGCATGTAAAAACATTGCTTGTCGGCTATGATCACCGTTTCGGCAAAAACAGATCCGAAGGATTGGACAGTTACATTATGTATGGAGAAGAATGTGGAATGTCGGTTATTAAAGCAGAGTCATTGTCTTACAAAAATGCTTATGTCAGCTCCACAATGATCCGTAATTTATTGTTGGATGGAAAAATAAAAAAAGCAAACAAGATTTTAACTTATCATTATTATCTGGAAGGGACAGTAATCGATGGAGATAAGTTGGGTCGGAAAATAGGTTTTCCAACAGCTAATCTGGAATTATTGGAAAAAAACAAATTAATTCCCAAAACAGGTATTTATGCTGTCTGGGTTCATTTCAATAATACCCGTCACAAAGGAATGTTATATATCGGAGAACGTCCCACTGTTTCTTCCTCAAATACAGGACTAAGAATTGAAGTGAATCTCCTGAATTTCAACAAAAATCTTTATGGTAAAAAATTAACCGTCGAATTCATCGAATATCTGAGAGATGATATGAAATTTGATGATCTGAATCAATTGGTAGAACAATTGGAAAAGGATAGGGAAATGACGGAACACATTTTAAGAGTGGAAAATTGAGAATTGAAAATGATACTTGCGCACAATCAAATCATTTTCAATTCTCAATTCTCAATTTTATTCAATGCGAGCCTGAGCAGCAGCCAATCTTGCAATCGGAATACGGAACGGCGAACAGCTTACATAATCCAATCCCACTTTATCACAGAATTTTACGGAAGAAGGCTCTCCTCCATGTTCTCCGCAAATACCGCATTTCAAACCGGGTTGAACTTCACGTCCGCGTTCTGTTGCCAATTGAACCAGTTGTCCGACACCCTTCTGGTCTAACACTGCAAACGGATCGTTTTTCAAAATTCCTTTATCAATATACATCGGTAAGAATTTAGCAACGTCGTCTCGGCTATAACCAAATGTCATTTGTGTCAAGTCGTTTGTTCCGAAAGAGAAAAACTCGGCAGCAGTTGCAATTCTGTGAGCAGTTAGAGCTGCACGCGGAATTTCAATCATTGTTCCGACTTTATAATCAATTTTTTGTCCTTTTTCTTCAAATACTTTTTGAGCGGTATCATCGATTACTTTTTTCTGGGCAAGGAACTCATACAAAATACCGGTCAACGGCACCATGATTTCCGGATAAGTTTCAATACCTTTCGCTTTCAGTTCAAGAGCAGCTTCCAGAATAGCGCGGGCTTGCATTTCCGTAATTTCAGGATATAAGTTTCCTAAACGACAACCTCTCAATCCCAACATCGGATTTTGTTCGAGCAATCCTTCTACTCTGTCATGAATTTCTTTGAAAGAAACACCCATTACGTTAGCCATTTCCTGTTGTCCTTTTTCATCATGAGGAACAAACTCGTGGAGTGGCGGATCTAATAAACGTACAGTCACAGGATAACCTGCCATAGCTTCAAAAATTCCGACAAAATCTTTGCGTTGTAATGGCAATAATTTATCCAATGCAACACGGCGTCCGGCCTCATCTTTCGCCAGAATCATTTCACGCATAGGAATAATTTTTTCTCCTTCAAAGAACATGTGTTCCGTACGGCACAAACCAATGCCCTGAGCGCCAAAAGCACGTGCAACAGCGGCGTCGTGAGGAGTATCAGCGTTGGTGCGGACTTTCAAACGGGCATATTTATCGGTCAGACTCATTAAGTCGGCGAAATCTCCACTCAACTCAGCGGCCCTGGTTTCAATTTTTCCTTTGTAAACCAAGCCGGTAGAACCATCTAAAGAAATCCAGTCGCCTTCTTTGATTACAGTTCCATTCACGGTCATCGTTTTGGTTTTGTAATCAATCATTACACCATTAGCAGCTGACACACAACATTTTCCCATTCCGCGGGCAACTACGGCGGCGTGAGAAGTCATACCTCCACGGGCAGTAAGAATTCCTTCGGAAACAGTCATTCCCCGAAGATCTTCAGGTGATGTTTCAATACGGCAAAGTACTACTTTTTCTCCATTATTGAACCACTCCTCCGCATCATCAGCGTGGAATACTGCTTTACCTGTTGCAGCTCCGGGAGATGCAGGTAGACCTTTGGTGATTTGTACTCCTGCAGCCAAAGCTTCTTTTTTGAAAACAGGGTGCAATAACTCGTCCAGTTTCTCAGCTTCCTGACGTTTCAAAGCTGTTTTTTCATCAATATAACCTTGTTTCAACATGTCCATGGCGATTTTCACCATGGCAGCTCCGGTACGTTTACCGTTACGGGTTTGCAACAACCAAAGTTTTCCATCCTGAATGGTAAACTCAAGGTCTTGCATATCTTTGAAATAATCTTCGAGTTTTTGTTGTGTTTCGATCAGGTCTTTGGCGCATACAGGCATTGCTTCTTCCAAAGAAGGATATTTGGCGGCTCTATCAGCTTCACTTACACCTTGTTGTACAGCCCAACGTTTGGAACCTTCCAATGTGATTTGCTGTGGGGTACGGATACCGGCAACCACATCTTCTCCCTGAGCATTGATCAAATATTCTCCGTTGAAAATGTCTTCTCCGGTGGCAGCATCACGGGTAAATGCAACTCCTGTGGCAGAAGTTAACCCCATATTTCCGTAAACCATTGCCTGAACGTTTACAGCAGTTCCCCATTCTTCAGGGATTTTATACATTTGACGGTAAAGAATGGCTCTTTCGTTCATCCAACTGTCAAATACGGCACAAACAGCGCCCCAAAGTTGTTCCCAAGGATTGGTCGGGAAATCTTTTCCCGTTTGTTTTTTTACGGCGGCTTTGAATTTGGCAACCAGTTCTTTTAAATCATCAACAGACAATTCAGTATCAAGTTCTACACCTTTTGCATGCTTAACTTGTTCCATGATTTCTTCGAAAGGATCGATTTCATGCTTGGATTCAGGTTTCATACCCAAAACAACATCACCGTACATTTGAACGAAACGGCGATATGAATCCCATGCAAAACGAGGATTTCCGGATTTTTTTGCAATTCCTTCTACGGCCTCATCGTTTAACCCAAGATTCAATACAGTATCCATCATACCTGGCATAGAAACACGCGCTCCGGAGCGAACCGAAACCAGACAAGGGTTGTCTTTATCACCGAATCCTGTTCCCATCAGTTTTTCCACATAAGCAATAGCGGCTTCGACTTCAGGTTTGATCAATTCGATCACTTTTTCTTTTCCAAATTGGTTGTATTCAGTACAAACTTCTGTTGTTATTGTAAATCCCGGAGGAACCGGAACTCCGATAAGATTCATTTCTGCGAGGTTGGCACCTTTTCCTCCCAAGAGGTTCTTCATATCGGCACGACCTTCTGCTTTGCCGTTACCAAAGGTATAAACTCTTTTTTTGTCCATAATTAGTTATTGTGTATGATTTATTTTCAACAGTTTGCAAATATAAAAAAAATATAGGAGTTAAGTACATCATCATTAAATTTATTATCAATTCGTTTACAGTTGATTTTTGGGGCAAAGGGCGAAAAGTAAAAGGCAGAAGAAATCGTGCGTAAGCCATCTTTTGCTTTTCACCCTTCGCCTTTTGCCAAAGAAATCAATATCTAAACTTTTTTTAACATAAATATTTTTGTAGAATAAATATTATTCGTAAAATTTGCAAAATAAAATACAGTATATTTATTATTTATATGAAAATAATCCAAAATTTTATCTTATGAAATTCTTAAATAGTGTAGGAACAACAATTTTTATCAATGAAAAACTTATCCATTTTCAATTTTTAAAACTATATCAAAGCCTGAATAACCATCACCAATTTGAAATAGAAGTTGATTTTCAGGGATTTGAACCTCAATGGATGCATAATCCTGCACAAATTGTGAAGTTAATGGGAAAAGGGGTGAATATTTCCATGAAACACGCACAAACCAAAGAGACCAATGACTTTTTAGGTATTATTACTAATGTTGAAATGATCGGTAAACATGGACAACAAAATAGTATTCGGATTTCAGGATATGGTAATACTATCCGTTTGGATGGAATGAAGACAATGGATTCATTTACAGACAAGCCTCTGAAAATGATTGTTGATGAAGTTGTAATGAATTCCGGGAACAGCGCAAAAGTTATCGCAAATCCTGTACATTCGGGAATGATCGATTATATATGCCAATATGAAGAAACTGCATTTAAATTCTTAAAACGGCTAAGCTATTTATATGGAGAATGGTTTTTCTATTCCGGAACAGAAATATTTTTCGGGAAACCGGATTTAAGCGCTCCGATTATTGTTACTTACGATAAAGAAATTACTCATTTTAACTTTTCGGCTAATTTAACTCCCTCATCTTTCAGCCGATATAATTATTTTACACATGATGGTGATACATCCACCTTTTTCTCTAATTCAAGTAATGTGAAAGGGATAAGAGGATATGCCCAGGTCGCTTTGAACCAGTCATTAGAGATTTATAACTCAGAAACCACTTTACCCTTCCAACCTTCAATTTTAGGCATAGAAGAATTAAATGATTTAGGAAAAACAGAAGAAAGCCGGATTGTCGCCGAACTACTCACGTTCACAGGAAAATCACAGACCTGCAAAATCAAAATCGGCAAAATAGTATCAATCAGGCTCCCTGAAACTATGAACATATCAGTCAAAGAGGTCGAAGATTTCATGATCACTGAAGTAATTCACGAAGTAGATCAGGCCGGACATTATAGCAATACATTCAAAGGATGCTTTGCCAATGCTGGTATTTATCCGATGGAACCGGTTAAAATTCCGATAGCAACCCCTCAAGTCGCTACAGTTATTGATAATGAAGATCCCAAACAACACGGACGGGTAAAAATCCAATTCCATTGGCAAAACGAAAAAAATAAATCCACCAACTGGATACGAGTACAAACGCCGGATGCCGGTTCAAGCGCAGCTGTAAACAAAAATCGTGGCATGATATTTATCCCCGAAATCGGAGATCAGATAATGACTGGTTTTGAATACGGCGACCCCAATCGTCCATACGTTTCAGGAAGCATGTTTCCGGTATATAATGCAGAAGGAGGAAAGGAACAAAATCATATTAAAAGTATCAAAACAAGAAGCGGCCACACCATCGAATTTGATGATGCGGAAAATGACTCATGGGGCATTACGATTAATGACAGAAACGGCAACATCATTCATCTGGATACAAAAGGGAAAAATATTGAGATTACAGCACCGGAGACAATTTGTATGAGTGCAAAAAATATTATTATGGAAGCAGAAGAATATATCTCCATACATGCCGGAGACAACATAAATTCTCACGCCGATAAGAATATTATCAACACAGCCGGAGACGATCACCAGACATCTTCAAACAATATATACACGCAAGCATCCTCCCATTCGATGCATACGGCAAAACAGCACGAAACAACAGCTGACAAAGTCAGAGTAGATAGCACTAAGGAAAACCTGGAGTTGGCTTCGAATAAAGAAGTTGACATACAAAGCGTGAAAAAAGTAAGACTATTTTAACTATGAATTATGAAGTGTATATATTTTAGCATTCCCCCTCAAAAGGATATAACTTACCAGGTTGATATTCAAACGTATTTAAAAGATTGTAAAAAAGACAATAGTTCCTTGTCATACGACATTAATTTTCGACTTAAAAAAGAAACATTCAGCGGTTCTGTTATAGAGATTAATCGCAAGAATATGATTCTAGATGATACTAAAATACATAATGTGATGAATGAGTTATTATTATTGACTTCTAATATATTGAACAATCTTGAATTGAAAATTGACAGGTCCGGCAAAATCCATAAGATAAGAAATATGAAGCAAATTCATCAGAAATGGAAAGAAATCCGTATGCAAATAGATTCTGGTTACACAGGTGATGTTGTATCCAAATTGGTGAACCCTATGGAAAAAATAATAATGAATGAAGAATTATTCAGCCAAGCCCTGTTAAAAGATCCGTTTTTTCGTTTTTATTTTGGTATTTATGGGGAATACAACCAAAACAAAATGATCCAACAGCAACATGTATCTGATTTCAGGATAATGAATAAATCAACCTACCAAGTAATAGAAACAAATTATTTACAACAAACTGAATCTGGAAATTACATTGTTTTAAAGAAAATAAATACCGATAAAAGCATATTGGAAGAATATGAAAACCTTAATGTTAAACTGCACTGCAAATACTCATTGTCCAATGAAGAATATTTGATGTCCATGAAAAGCACCCAGGAAGTTCATTACAATGATGAATTAATCAAAAGCACACAAATGAAAGTGATTCAAAAATAACCTTAAAGAAAAAACACTGACGTATGGAAAAAGATTCCGACTTAAATAAAAACACCTCCGAATCCGGAGTTTATCTTGTTTGCAAAGGAGCCTTATGCAAATGTACCGCAGGAACAACTCCGGCGAAATTAAAAATAACAACTCATTCCAAATACTATATAAATGATCCGGCTGGTGAAGAAAAATTAGTCGCCACAGTAAAAGATATACAATTTGAGGAACCCATTTTTGGAAATTGTGGAATCAACAATAATAAAAAATGTAAACCAGCCACTGTTCAGTGGAAAATTCAAGCCAAAGCAGAACATCCTACAGCAGGAGGCTTCAAAATTCTGACTGTCAACGGGAAATTAACTTGTAATATAGGAGGATTGATAGAAATCCTGACTCACGGCCAAACACAAGCCGTATCTTCCATTGATTTGGACGATTATTCCGCAGGAATTGAAAATGCAGTAAACTGTTTGGCCTCGTCGGACGAAATTATTAAGGAGAAAAAAGAAGAAATAAAAATTGCTCCGATAAGCACACTCATTTATAAAGATAAGGAATCACAAAAAGACTATAACATTGTTGTCAGAAAAGATAAAGAAGTAGTTTTTGAAGCTAAACCCGGAACCGTTAAAAGTCCTAAAATTTTTGCTCCTGAACTTATCAATTGGACAATATGCACACGGGAAGCTTCAGAAGTAATGCCAAAATTAAAATCCAATAATCCGGCAACTTATGCTCATTATGGAAATAAATTACCGGTCACTTTCAAAAAGGCCGGTTTTTATTTCATTGAAGCATATGGACGGGAAATGTCCACATACAAATATGCTTCCGGACCACAGAATTCTGACGGTTGTGTTTTCCAGATAGAAGTTATAGATAGCAATAAGGTGGTTGATATCAAAACAACCCCAACTATGGAGTTCGACAAAAAGAACAATATCTACATTGTTCCACGAGGCACAACATTGTTATTTAAAGTTGAAACCTGTTTTCCATTAGAAGAAGAGGATAAAAATTTCTTTCACATCAAGATTTTTAACAACGCAGACCAAAGTTGTGAAGCGGTTTACTATACAGAGACATTCAGTTTTACGGCAAAAAATGAAACATGCTATCAAATTGTAGCCTCAATAGGAGAAAATAAAAAAACAATCACAATAGAATCAATAAACGATGATGTGATAAACATTGAGCCACAGATTTTGATCATGCGCCCAGATAAACGTCAGGTGTTCAAACCTATCATGAAATACGGAAAAGATCCAGACATTTTAAATCGTATTGAATGGTATATAAATAATTTACGCGAACATGGAGGAACAAGATTTACCTATCACAGCCGCACTTCAGGCAAAAAGAAGTTGGAAGCCTTTGTGCCCCCTGCATGGTTGAGTGCTTTATCGAAAGGCAAACGCTACGGATTACTTGAATTTGCAGTGAAAAAATGTGAGATTTTAGATTTAAGGCCAACCGACAATAACTATCCGGCAAACAATACAACACTCTACATGGGAAAAAGCCTCACATTAAAAGCATTCACCAATTTTGAAGATTATTCGGTAACAGAAGATGGAGAAATCCAATGGTCGCTGATGTTAAGTCCATCCGGAAAAAGCGACAATCCCCGCTATGATACAAAAATGGATGCTACAGATGGGGATAAAAAAACCCACAATTTACTTTCCAATCAACCGATGATGGCATTTGGAACAAAAAGAACTGTTACTTTTACTCCATATCGCCCGGGAAAATATGCTATAACCGCAACTTTAAACAATAGCATAAAAACCATAGTTATCACTGTAGAATATGGTAAAATTCTACAGTGGTGCTTTACCGATGATCTTGGGAACCGACGTGATAAAATCGGATGGAAGCAGGATTTTTACATTTCAATCCAAGTAAAAGGATGGGAAAATCTCAATGGAAAAATAAATTTATGGATAGACAAACGAAAAAATGAAAAATTTATCCATGTTCCTGCTGATGAATTACAAAAAGAAGTTACTTTTGACAACGAGGGTAAAATAAACCCGGTTTGCATTAAGAAAGAATCAGGAATATGGGAACAATTAACAAAACTGGCAACAGAACACGATATTGACAAAAACTTACGATTATGTTTTACCATAAAAGAATTATCCGTAAAATGTGAAAATCAGAAAAAAACAAAAACTTATCAGGAAGAAGGAGACCTGTATGGTCAGGTTTTTCCCGACAAGTCCGAAGGCGAAATAGGCCGCACAATCGATGTTGTATATGAATTGGATTATTCCGGTTTCTTCATAGAAAGCGATGGAGTAAAACTCAAACGGATAGTAAAATACGGCGAACCGGTAGGAGCAAAAATTTTTGTCATGCCCGGAAGAAAAGATGCAGAAAAATCAAATAACTATGATTACAGCTTTACCCTGAAAGAAAATCTGAAAGGAAAAGATATGGTCTGGCTGACACAAATACCTCTATGCAACACCGATGCAGAAGGAAATTTGAAACAGGATATAAACACAAACACAATGCTCCCTGATTTACATAAAGGCATAACCGGCTCAGACTTTTTGCCTCGTATTTTTTATTTTGAATTATATCGCAGAAAGAAAGGAACTAAAAACTATGAATCGAAACCGGTCTATATCTATCCCGAAGATTACAACAAAGCCGGATATCTGGAAAACGGGGAAATAAAAAATGATGAAAATATCATTGATTTACAAGAAGACATTTCCGTTCCGGATACGAACACACAAAAAGTACTCAATGCAAACACAGATCTTGTAAACAAAATAAAACTATCAAATCACAGAAACTATTTTCTCCAATTAAAAGTAGTTAAAGATACGAAGTTGAACAGGAGTTTAAGCAACGCTGCGCCGATAATTATTGGAGAAGACCTGGACAAGAAGAAGAAATGCGAAAAATGTATTTGCAGGGAATATGATTTGATCTGGGGAAGGGAAGTAAACTGTAAATTCAGACAAAAAGTAGTGTCAATATGTAAGGATCTCTGGCCGAATAATTATATGGAAATGGCAAATGGGTTGATGGCGGTAATGGCAGTTGAAACAGGAGAAGAATTTAAAGCACATGTGATAGAAGGCAGAAAAGTTAAATCCAAAGCTTCGGATGTTATGATAACAGATTTCGAAAAAAAGATTAATATCTTGGATGAAAAAGGTAGGGTTCAATATAATACAGACGGAACAATTAAAACAAAGCGTTCATCCAGAGCCGTAGGCCTGATACAATTTACACAAGATCCATTGGTTGATTTTGGAGAATTTAAGAATGGTGAGGGATTTGACAAATTAGACTCTGTAAAATTAAAATTCGCTCAGATGGGTGAAATAAAACAACTTGATTATGTTAAAAGATATTTTGAAAAAGCCGCGACGAAAATCTTAAAAGCCGAAGATATCTACATACACGTGTTTGCTCCTGATCGGATTGATATGAGAAATGACGATGATGTCTTATATGACAAAAACTTGCATCCATCAAAATATGGACAAAATAAGTCAATAGATAAGGAAAATGACAATAATGGTAAAATACAAAGAAAAGAGTTATTAAAAAGGTTTTGGGACAAATATGAAAAAGGAAAAAACTTTATGGATATTCCTGTTTGTGAGGAAAATCCGGAAGAAGAGTCGAAAAATTCCGGTGGTTGGCATGATCCGGTGGATAATCCTCAGATAAC
>JAVBLQ010000112.1:0-11922 GCA_031553435.1 Bacteroidales bacterium
AATAATGATTTCAGTACTTTTACCAAGTGTAAATTTTCCTTCTTTCCCAACAAGTTCCAAAGGTTTAGGAACAATGTTGATACATTCATTGTAAATTTTCAATTACGTTTGTTTCGTGGTGCACGAAAACAAAAGACAAAAAATTGTCATGGATAGAAATAAATGTTTCATGATATTTGTGGTTTATAATTGGTGACGGGTTACAAGTTACGGGTTACGAGTTACAAGTTACGAGTTACGAGTTACAAGTTACGAGTTACAAGTTACGAGTGAAGGTAACCTGTAACCCGTAACTCGTAACCTGTAACCTGTAACTAATTACTTACCAGGCAAACAACGGATAATCTTTCATTACATTGTTTACTTTTTCTCTTACGGATTTAATGGTCAGTTCATTTTGATAATCAGCCAGTACGGAATCAATCAATTCCACAATTTCTCCCATCAATGGCTCCTTGGCCCCACGGGTTGTGATGGCAGGAGTTCCGAAGCGAAGTCCGGAAGTCAGAAACGGACTTCTGCTATCAAACGGCACCATATTTTTGTTAGTGGTAATATCTGCGGCAACCAAAGCTTTTTCACCTTCTTTTCCCGTTAAATCAGGAAATTTGGAACGAAGATCGATCAACATCAAATGGTTATCGGTTCCATCGGAAACAATTTTATATCCTTTGTCAATAAATGCTTTGGCCATGGCTGCGGCATTTTTCTTTACCTGAGCCTGATATTCTTTGTATAAAGGATCTAAAGCTTCTCCGAAAGCCACAGCTTTGGATGCAATGACATGTTCTAACGGGCCGCCTTGTACACCTGGAAATACAGCCGAATCAAGTAATGCGGACATCATACGGATTTCTCCTTTGGGAGTAGTTTTTCCCCAGGGATTTTCAAAATCCTGTCCCATTAAAATAACACCTCCACGAGGGCCGCGCAATGTTTTATGCGTAGTCGATGTAACTATATGTGCGTGTTTCAACGGATTTTCGAGTAATCCGGCAGCGATCAATCCGGCAGGATGAGCCATATCGACCATAAAAATAGCGCCGATTTTGTCGGCAACTTTTCTGATGCGGGCATAATCCCATTCGCGTGAATAGGCGGATGCTCCCGCGATGATCATTTTTGGTTTTTCAGATAAAGCAATAGACTCCAATTGCTCATAATCAACACAACCTGTTTGTTCCGAAACATTGTATGACAATGCTTTATATACTAAACCCGAAAAATTAACCGGTGAGCCATGTGATAAATGTCCCCCGTGAGAAAGATTTAATCCGAGAAATTTATCTCCGGGATTCATACAAGTGAGAAATACGGCCATATTAGCCTGAGCGCCGGAATGGGGTTGTACGTTTGCCCAAGCCGCTCCGAAAAGTTCTTTCAATCTGTCGATGGCAATTTGTTCGCTTTGGTCAACTACTTCACAGCCTCCGTAATAACGCATCCCGGGATAACCTTCTGCATACTTGTTTGTTAAGCAAGACCCCATGGCTTGCATGACTTGTTCACTTACAAAATTTTCGGATGCAATCAATTCAATACCTTTTAATTGGCGTTGATACTCTTTTTCGATAATGTTAAAAATAATGTTATCCCTTTTCATATATGTTTATTTAGTTTCCGTCCCGCAAAGTTACCATTTTAAAAGATAAAGCCGAAAGAAAAACTTAAAATATCAGCCCTGTCATATACTCTAAGGCTGTTAAAAAAAGTCGGTTGGTTTCTTCGTATATCCATATGATTTTTCAACAGAGCGATATTGTATCTGAAATCAAATGTGATCCGATAGACACTGACTCCTACTCCGGATGTAATATACACGTTGTAAATACCCAAATTATCTTCTGTATTTGTATATACGCCGGAATCAATATTATAAGCATATTTTATCTTGGGACCCAACAGCACATTGAATGCAAATACATCATATTTTACAGTATTGTATCCGATGATGGCAGACATATCACTGGAATACACATTCATTTTATATGTCTCATTATGAGCTTCGGAAGCAATGTTCAATTCTTGTTTTAAAAGATTAAGACTCAATTCCGGTTGCAGAAAAAATTTATTGATATTGACCCTGAAAAAGAGTTCGCTCATATAACCTACTTTGTTGATGGCATCTATGCTAATATCGCCGGCTTCTCCTTCTACCGAATAGGTAGGAAAAGATGAGTTGAACCCGATTCGTAACCCCCAGTTTATTGTTTTGTCAACAATACTCTTATTTGTTTGGGAAAATAATGGAGTTATGGTGATTAATGTCAATATCGGAAGGAGAAGGTATTTTTTCATTCACGTTTGTGTATAACTAATGAAGTGCAATATTAAAGATTTTAAAGGAAAATCACAAGTGAAAAAATGATTTTTAAATATGTACCAAGGATAAAGCTTCTATATATTTATGTTTTTTATCGATCAAATGACCTTGCAGAACTTCTGCAAACATAAATTTACGCAGGCGCAGACTTGCAGAACTTCTGCAAACGTAAATTTGCTCAGGCGCAGACTTGCAGAACTTCTGCAAACATAAATTTACGCAGGCGCAGACTTGCAGAACTTCTGCAAACATAAATTTACGCAGGCGCAGACTTGCAGAAGTTCTGCAAACATAAATTTGCTCAGGCGCAGACTTGCAGAACTTCTGCAAACATAAATTTGCTCAGGCGCAGACTTGCGGAACTTCTGCAAACATAAATTTGCTCAGGCGCAGACTTGCGGAAACTCTGGAACAGCACTTTACGCATAAAGGCAGAATAAAAACCGGAATAAACTTTCATAAAAACCAAATGAGAAGGAAGTTTTTTCATCAGATTTATGGCTATGTGATAAGATTTTGTTTTATAATACATAATTTTCTGTCAGAAAAAATATCTCGATTTTCAGATGCTACTTAACCGAAATTAAACTACCTTTGTTTCAATTATGTAATGTGTAAAAATAAGATGAAGGGCCAAAGGCAAAAGATAGTTTACACACAATTCCTTTAACCTTGTATTCTTCGCCTTTGAGCGGAAAATAACTATTCATTTCAAATGCCAAAAATATTAATCACCGGCGCCACTGGCTTTATTGGTAAAAACCTGGTAGAAGCAGCAATAAAAAAAAATTATGAGGTCTGGGCAGGAACCCGGAAAGCAAAAGATAAAATATGGGATGATGCAACAGTCCGTCTGATCGATTTATGTTACAATGATAAGGAAAAGCTTAAACTGCAATTGGCTGAACATGCCAGACAACATGGGAAATGGGATTACATCGTACACAATGCGGGAGTAACCAAATGCCTGAATGTAAAAACTTTCGACGAAGTTAATTTTCAATATGCCGCTAATTTTATCGACGCATTGCGAGAAACTGGCTTAGAACCGGAAAAGTTTCTTTTAATGAGCAGTTTGAGTGCATGCGGCCCTTTCGATGAAAAAAACTATACGCCGATTGCTCCGGATACAATTCCTCATCCGAACACGGCCTACGGTATCAGCAAACTGAAAGCCGAACAACATCTTCAGGCAACTCAAAACTTTCCATACATTATATTGAGAGCAACCGGTGTATATGGGCCCGGAGACAAGGATTATCTATTGATGTTCAAGACTATTCAATCGGGAATAGATGTTTCTATGGGCTTTAAGAAACAGTTATTGACTTTTATTTATGTTGCGGATCTGGTAAAAGCTGTTTTCCTTTCTCTGGAAAAACCGGTTGTAAATAAAACATATTTTGTGGCGGATGGAGATGTGCATACCGATACCCAATTTGTTCAGATCGTAAAAAGTATTCTGGGTAAAAAATATTTGCTTCGTTTAAAGATACCTATTTGCATAGTTTACATCATTTCTTTAATAGCTGAGGGTATTTCTAAACTGACAGGAAAACCTTCTACGTTGAACAGGGACAAATTTAAAATAATGAAACAAAGGAACTGGGCATGTGACACAGCTCCTTTGTTCAATGAGTTGGATTATTCGCCGGATTATAACCTGGAGAATGGAGTAAAAGCCTCTGTCCAATGGTATAAAAAGGCCGGCTGGATTTAAGTGGTTTACACCAGATTCAACGGATACTCCTCGAAGGCATATAGTAATGTCGACAAATACCGCTCACCGGTATCCGGTAAAATCGCCACAATATTTTTCCCTGCGTTTTCAGGCTTTTTGGCCAATTGCAAAGCGGCAAAAACGGCGGCACCGGAAGATATACCCACCAGTAAACCTTCGTATCTGGCAAGTTCACGGCTTGTTTTTATTGCATCGTCATTCTGAACTTTGATAATTTCGTCAATCACACCGGGATTATAAATTTTAGGAACAAATCCGGCTCCGATGCCCTGTATCTTGTGCGGACCGGGGTTTCCTCCTGAAAGAACAGGAGAGTCGGATGGTTCGACGGCAACTATCTTTATCTTCGGATTTCTATGTTTCAACACTTCTCCCACCCCACTGACAGTTCCTCCCGTACCAACACCGGATACCACAATATCGACTTTGCCGTCGGTATCGTTCCAGATTTCTTCAGCTGTAGTGCGTTTGTGTATTTCAACATTCGCAGGATTTTCAAATTGCTGGAGGATAACGGATCCCGGAATAGTTTTTTTCAATTCTTCGGCTTTTGCAATAGCGCCTTTCATTCCCTCAGGTCCGGGTGTAAGTTCGAGTTGAGCTCCAAGCGCTTTCAGTAAGTTCCGGCGTTCGACGCTCATCGTTTCCGGCATTGTCAGAATCAAGTGATATCCTTTGCTTGCCGAAACAAAAGCCAATCCGATTCCCGTATTACCGCTTGTAGGCTCTATGATGGTGGCTCCCGGTTTTAAGGTTCCTTTTTGTTCGGCATCTTCAACCATTGCTACCGCAATCCTGTCTTTAACACTTCCCAGCGGGTTAAAATATTCCAACTTTGTAATGATATTGGCTTTTGCTTCATGTTTTTTCGAGAAGTTCTCAACAGTTAATAACGGAGTACTTCCAACCAGGTCTGTAAGTTTTTTTGCTATTTTTGACATAATATTATTTTTTACGAAAATTAATATGAGTGAATTGTGACGGAGTGATAATATGACGAAGCGACCTTCACCCTTCACCAAATATAAACATTGGCAAAATTACAGGAAGGGAAGAGAGAACACAATACCACGAAAATGGTATTTTCATTAGAAATTTATTTATTTTTGTGTTCTTGATAATGAGAAATCTAATCCATTCTTTATGAACAACATCATTCTGGCAGATAATCAAGATATTACAAAAGCAGGAATCAAGCATCAACTTGCTCAAACCGGTTTTGCAGGAACAATCCGCGATGTTTCCGATAAAAAAGAATTGACGGAAGCGTTGTTGCTTAATCCTGAATCTATTGTAGTATTGGATTATACACTGTTTGATTTTTCCAATGTAGAAGAATTGTTGATTGTCAGCACCCGGTTCAAACAAGCGCATTGGATATTTTTTTCGGACGAAATGAGTACCTCGTTTATTCAAAGGATCAGTCTGGAAGAATCATACAGTATTGTCGTGAAAAGCGCTTCCATAGATGAAATAAATACAGCATTGCTTCATGCCCAGAAACATGAACAATATATTTGCTCGCGTATCCTGAACTTTTTATCTGTTTCCGACACAAAGAATTCCATTGAAAAAGAAAAACAATTATTAACCTCTACCGAAAAAGAAATATTGAAACTGATAGCCTTGGGAAAATCAGTCAAAGATATTGCTGAAGAACGGTTTTCGAGCATTCATACCATTATCACCCATAAAAAAAATATTTTCAGGAAACTGGAAGTAAACAATGTGCACGAAGCAACCAAATACGCCCTTAAAGCCGGACTGATTGATGCTATTGAATATTATATATGAATCAATTGTTTTTGTACCTTTGTGGTTCTATTCACGGAAAGTAATATGAAGACAGAAAAATTCACAGGCTTTTCTCCGGCAACCATTCAATTCTTTAAAGACCTGGAGGAAAATAATTACAAACCCTGGTTTGATGCCAACAAGCATATATATGAGGATGAATTGCTTCGTCCGTTCAAAGCATTGGTTACGGAACTCACTCCTGTAATGTTCAATATTGATAACCGGTTTGAATTTCGTCCGAACCGCGTTTTGTCAAGGATTTATAAAGATATCCGTTTTTCAAAAGATAAAACACCTTATAAAACCTGCATGTGGATCACTTTCCAACGCCCGATACCCGATTGGATGAATTATCCCGGATTCTACATGGAGCTTTCTGCTAAAGGATATTTCTATGGTATGGGATTGTATGCCGCAAAAAAACAGGTAATGGATGATTTTCGTTCCAAAGTGGAAATGGATCCGGAACAATTCAAATCAATCACCCAAAACCTGACGGAAAAATTAAAATTCAAAGTTGAAGGCGAACTCTATAAACGTCCGTCGGATAATAATCTGGATGAATATTTCCAACCCTGGATGCAACGAAAAACCGTTTATCTGGCAAAAGAATGTCCTATCGGCGACGAAGTTTTCGACGAAAGATTTTCAAAAATACTTGCCGATGAATTCAACGCAATGAAAGATCTCTATAATTTTTTAATGGATGAATAAGCTCCTTCTAAATGAATTCCAACATAATTATCAAAGGTGCGCGGGTTAACAACCTGAAGAATATCGATGTAGAAATCCCCAGAAACAAACTGGTTGTAATCACCGGATTATCCGGATCAGGAAAATCTTCCCTGGCTTTCGATACACTATATGCCGAAGGACAACGACGCTATGTGGAAAGTCTTTCCTCCTATGCCCGTCAGTTCTTAGGAAGAATGGGCAAGCCCGAATGCGATTACATCAAAGGTATTCCGCCGGCTATCGCCATCGAGCAAAAAGTCAATACACGAAATCCGAGATCAACGGTCGGCACTTCCACCGAAATATATGATTATCTCCGGTTATTGTTTGCCCGGATCGGACAAACCATTTCTCCGGTTTCGGGAGCTATCGTAAAAAAACACCAGGCCGGTGATGTGGTAAATGACATGAAGAAATATCCGGAAGGAACACGCCTGGCCATATTTTCTCCAATCAAACTAAACAATGGAAGATCTTTGAAAGAGCAATTGGAAATATTACTCAAAGAAGGTTATACCCGAATTGAAATGAATGGAGAACTGGCCCAAATAGCAGATGTTCTTGTTCAGGAAAAAATGCCGGACGCCAGTAAAGTGCTTTTGCTTGTAGACCGGCTGACATCTTCATCCGAAAAGCAAACCATCAGCCGCTTATTCGATTCCGTAGAAACAGCTTTTTTTGAAGGAAATAATACTTGTATCGTCAAATTCTATACAGAAGATAAAGTCGTAAAAAAGACTTTTTCAAAAATGTTTGAAGCCGACGGGATTACTTTCGAAGAACCTACGGAAATGATGTTTAACTTCAACAGTCCCGCCGGAGCCTGTCCCCGGTGCGAGGGATTCGGAAGAACAATCGGCATTGATGAAGATCTGGTTATTCCCAACAAAACATTGTCATTGTATGATGACGCTGTTGCCTGTTGGAAGGGCGACAAAATGGGCGAATTCAAACAATGGTTCATCCAGAAAGCAGATAAATACAAATTTCCTATTCACAAGCCATACATCGAACTATCCGAAGGAGAAAAAGATTTATTGTGGAACGGGAAAGATGATCTGTACGGAATCAATTATTTCTTCCAGCATTATGTAGAAGAAAATCTGTATAAAATACAATTCCGGGTAATGCTTGCCAGATACCGGGGAAAAACAACCTGTCCGGAATGTAAAGGCACACGCCTGAAACCCCAGGCGCAATATGTGAAAGTAGGAGGAAAATCAATCACCGATCTGGTTCTGATGCCTGTTGACAAACTGAAAATTTTCTTCGACGAACTTAAATTAAATGAACAAGATACGGAGATAAGTAAAAGAGTACTTACCGAAATCAAAGCCAGAATACAGTTTTTATTGGATGTCGGTTTAAGCTATCTCACATTAAATCGTTTATCAGTAACTTTATCCGGAGGAGAAAGTCAGCGGATCAACCTGTCAACCTCTTTGGGCAGCAGTCTCGTCGGCTCATTGTATGTATTGGACGAACCGAGTATCGGACTTCATTCGAGAGACACTGCATTATTGGTCAAAGTCCTGAAACAATTACAACAATTAGGCAATACGGTCGTCGTTGTCGAACATGATGAAGAGATTATCCGGGCAGCCGATTATATCATTGACATAGGTCCGAAAGCCGGGCGCTTAGGTGGCGAAGTCGTTTATCAGGGCGATGTCGCCCATCTGGAAAAAGCGACCAACAGCTACACGGTTCGTTACCTTACCGGCGAAGAAGTTATCCCTGTCAACCCGAGAAGGAAATGGAATAATTTCCTTGAAGTCTACGGCGCACGACAAAACAACCTGAAAGGAATCGATGTAAAATTCCCACTGAATATCATGACGGTAGTGACAGGCGTCAGCGGTTCCGGTAAATCTTCTTTGGTCAGGGATGTTTTTTATCAGGCAGTCAAAAGACATCTGGGAGAAGGAGGAGAAGGTTCTCTTCAATACTCATCTCTCGGTGGTGATCTGCATTTGGTGAATGCTATCGAATTTGTAGACCAGAATGCTATCGGAAGATCTTCCCGTTCCAATCCGGTAACTTACATCAAAGCTTATGATGAGATCCGGAAATTATTTTCCGAGCAACCATTGTCCAAACAAATGGGATTTACTCCCGCATATTTTTCTTTCAATATTGATGGAGGAAGATGCGAAGAATGCAAGGGCGACGGAACAATTACCGTTGAAATGCAATTCATGGCCGATCTTACGTTAGAATGCGAAACCTGTCACGGCAAACGTTTCAAACAGGAAATCCTGGATGTGGAATATCAGAGACAGAATATTCACGATGTGTTGGAAATGACCGTCAACCAGGCTATTGAATTCTTTGAAAAAACAAAAAGCTCTACCGAGAAAAAAATTATCAAACGATTGAAGACATTGCAGGATGTCGGTTTAGGTTACATCAAGTTGGGACAATCCTCCTCCACCCTTTCCGGAGGAGAAAATCAACGGGTGAAACTTGCTTATTTTCTTGGAGAAGAAAAACAACGACCAACCATTTTTATCTTTGACGAACCTACTACCGGTCTGCATTTTCACGACATCAACACTTTACTCAAAACATTCGGTGCATTGGTTTCGAGAGGACATACCATTATCATCATCGAGCACAATATGGAAGTAATCAAATGTGCCGATCATATTATAGACATAGGCCTCGAAGGCGGAGAAAAAGGAGGATATGTGGTTTGCGCCGGAACGCCGGAAGATGTGGCGAACTGCAAAGAATCTTATACGGGGAAGTTTTTGAGAGAAAAATTATAAAAGCGAATGAGGTTGTCTCAAAAGTGAAATTAGCACACAGAATACACAGATTATACGGAAAATTACAATTCTTATTATTTCGACAAATTGCTTATTCTTAAGTGAATATAAAATAAACGATTTGTGTTATTCTGTTTAATTCGTGTATTCTGTGTGCTATTAGTTGACTTTTGAGACAGTCTCTTCAATAAAAACAAATTTATGAAACTAATAGACGGAAAAGCAGTTGCAGCTCAAATGAAACTTGAGATTGCAGAAGAAGTAAGACAAATTAAGGCAAACGGAAAAAAAATTCCGCACCTGGCCGCCATTCTGGTGGGTCATGACGGAGGAAGCGAAACTTATGTCGCCAGTAAAGTAAAAACCTGCGAAGAAGTTGGTTTCCAATCCTCTCTGATTCGTTTTGAAAATACGGTAACAGAAGAAGAATTACTGAATAAAGTTATCGAATTGAATAATAATCCCGATATCGATGGTTTTATTGTTCAGCTTCCTTTGCCGAAACACATCTCAGAACAAAAAGTCATTGAAACAATCGATCACCGGAAAGATGTCGACGGGTTTCATCCGATCAATGTAGGCCGTATGTCTATCGGACTACCATGCTTTGTTTCCGCAACTCCGGCAGGAATCCTTGAATTGTTGAAACGATACAACATAGAAACTTCGGGGAAACATTGTGTTATATTAGGTCGCAGCAATATTGTGGGTAAACCGATGGCCTCACTGATGATTCAGAAAGCAAACCCCGGAGATTGTACCGTGACCATCTGTCACAGCCGCACCAAAAATATCAAGGAAATTTGTTTGCAGGCAGATATTATCATTGCCGCATTAGGATCTCCTGAGTTCTTAAAAGGTGATATGGTGAGAGAAGGCGCTGTTGTTATCGATGTCGGAACTACACGCGTTCTTTCCGACAAAACAAAATCAGGATTTAAGCTTACAGGAGATGTAAAATTTGATGAAGTAGCTCCTAAATGCTCATTTATCACGCCTGTGCCCGGAGGAGTCGGACCAATGACAATTATTTCCCTGATGAAAAATACTTTGCTTGCGGGAAAGAAAGTAATCTATAAATAAAGTTCTCTGGGACCAATATGCCATCCCCCATTTGATTCCCGAGGTTGAGATGCAAACAGTACAAACAAATGCACTGGCATTCACAGAACTGATTGTTTTTGGATATAACTATTTCAAAACGCAAAACAGGAAAGGACATATTGTGGTTACTTCTTCAGTTGCAAGTGTGAGGGCTTTACGAACGATCCATTATAATTCCATTCGAAAACAGTCACCAATCTATTTTTTCCAACACTCCACTCAAATAAGCCAATACGACCCCATAATTACTCATCGGAACTTCCTGTTTTTTCGCCTGTTCAACACGAGTCAATACATGTTTTCTGTTAAACATACAAGCTCCGCAATGGATGATCAGGTCGTAGGATGTTAAATTTTCCGGAAAATCGTTTCCGGATACAATATCGATGGATAAGCCTTCACCTATTTTATTGCGTAATAAACGGGGGATTTTCACTCTTCCGATGTCTTCTGTTTGCGGAGCGTGAGTACAAGCTTCCGCAATCAATACTCTGGATGTTTCTTTCAGTTGGTCAATGGTTTTTACGCTTTCTTTGAAGTAATTTATATCACCTTTGTATCCGGCAAACAGGATAGAAAAGGAAGTTAATTTACTTTCTTCCGGCTTTAGTTCATAAACTGTTTTAAATACTTGTGAATCAGCAATAATCAGCCGGGGAGGGAAAGAAAGGGCTTGCAAAGTGATTTGAAGTTGATCAGTAGTACAGCTCATTACAATACATTTTTTATCCAATAGTTCGCGCAAAGTTTGTACCTGAGGTAAAATAAGTCGTCCTTCGGGAGCCTGGATGTCCTGAGGAATAACCAATAACACCAGGTCTCCTGCTTTTACCCGGTCGCCGGTAATACTTGGTTTTTTATAATCTCCCGGCATGTTCTGGATAATACTTTGCAGAATTAAATCTATTCCTTGTTTTTGTGCGGCACTGACTTGCAGCATTGTTTTATCATATTGCTTTTTTATGGATATGACAAGATCATTTATTTGTTGCGTATTTTCCCGAATATCAATCTTATTGAGAAGAAGAATGAAAGGAACACACTTTTCGTCCAATAGTTGTATCCATTTTTTTTGCTCTTCAGCCATATCCGGATCACATAAAAGCAGGGCGATGTCGGTTTTATCGATTGCTTTCAGGGTTTGTTCAATGCGTTTTTCACCCAATTCACCTGTATCATCAAATCCCGGAGTATCTATGAATACACAGGGACCGATTCCTTTGATTTCCATTGCTTTGTAAACCAAATCGGTAGTTGTTCCGGGTATATCTGAAACGAGAGCAGCTTCTTGTCCGGTCAATGCATTGATAAGGGATGATTTTCCGCTGTTACGTTTTCCTAGCAGTGTAATATGCAGTCGATTGGATTGAGGTGTATTGTTCATTGTCTGAAATTTGCATTTATTGGATGCAAATATAGGACATTCTTCTGTATATAAATCAGAAAGGAGA
>JAVBLQ010000066.1:0-9804 GCA_031553435.1 Bacteroidales bacterium
TTCCGGAGGAATGCTGCTGCTCGCTGCGCTCGCGGGTGCACGGTACGCGGTGCACGGTGCACGGAGGAGAGTGAAAAATTAAAAATAAAATGTATAACTTATAACTTAAAAATAAAGATGAAAACAACGAAAATTTTAATGTCCCTGTGCCTTGCCATTTTTCTGGCAGGTGCAAATATGAATGCCCAAGTCACTATCGGTAGCCAGAATGCGCCCCATGCCGCTGCCGGCCTCGACATCCAAACTACCACCAAAGGTTTGAAACTACCCAATGTGGCTTTGAATACAGATTTAACCCAGTTTGTGCTTGACGGACAGGCCGACAAGGCTACAGCCAAAGGTATGCTGGTTTACAATACTACCGACAATATGGTTTACATGTGGAACGGCACACGTTGGACTCCTACTTCTGTGGATGCTTCTTTGCCTGCAATAACTGTTCAGCCTAAAGCATTTTCTTTTTCCCAAAACACAACAGCTAACGGAGGTTCTGTTACCGCTTTGAGTGTAACTGCTGTGAATGCCACTTCTTATCAATGGTATGAAAAACCTGTGAATAAAAATGCTAGCACAGCTACTGCTATCTCCGGTGCTACAGCTGCTATTTACGCACCTCCGCTCACTGCTTTGGGTTTGAAGACTTATTATTGTGTTGTTTCCAACGCTAAAGGAAGTGTAAACAGTGAATCTGCTGAAGTAGCTGTTGGCTGCGGAGCTAAGACAGTGGGTGGTGGCTGGTTGAAGTTCCAATGCCACAACCTTGGCGCCGATACATCCCTGGATCCTTTTACCTGGTCAGGAAGTGTTCCGGGAACAAGCCCCAGTGCAACCGATACTCAGGATGGTATTAAAGGTTCTCTTTTCCAATGGGGTCGAAATAACGATGGTCACCAATTGCGTACAGCCACTGTTTATGACTCTATCGTTCCTGTGACTTTGGGCGAAAACGCACAACCTGTTGCCGGTTTCGGCCGGGGTCAATTCATTAAAGCTCCAGCATCGCCTCATGATTGGCGTAGTCCTCAATATGATTTGATGTGGCGCCCTTTCCAGAATGGAGCTAATGATCCTTGTTCTTCCATTACCGGTGGGACTTGGCGTGTACCTACCCAGGATGAATGGTCTGCTATCTTCTCAGGCACTTCCGGAACAACTGTTCCAAGTCTTGCTTCTGCCAATACATGGACTTGGGTTTCGGGTACCGGTGGCGGTTATGCTATCAAACCCGACGGAGTCACCACTACCCTTTTTCTGCCAGCTGTAGGCTATCGTAACTACAGTAATGGACAGTTTATCGGCGTTAGCACAAATAGTAGCTATTGGAGCAGCACACCGTACGGTACAACAATGTCACAATACCTGACTATCGATAGCGGCAGAGTGAGCCCAGGGCACGTCGGTTACCGTGCCTACGGCTTCAGTGTCCGTTGCGTCGCCCAGAATTGATTCGTGAAATAACTTCACAAGGTTGTCACAAAAGTAAAATTAGAACGCGAAATACACAGAATACACAGAAATTCACTGTTTATATATTTTTATAATATGCTCATATTCAGATTAAAATAAAAAAACAATCCGTGTTTTTCAGTGTAATCCGCGTCATCTATGTTCTATTGATCTGCTTTTAAGACAACCCTGTTAGGTCAGCAAACATTTCCGTTGTGAAACGGATCCAAGGGCATGTCAACGCAGACAACTCCATACCCGCAAGGTTATTTTATTCCTTTTAACACAGCCAGAGTGCGGAGTGCTTGGGGGAGGCCATTAGGGGGCCGCTCTGCGTTGAAACTCTTGAAATAATTGAAATCGCCTCTTCTGAAGTATTTAACCGGGAGCTTCTTTCCGGATTGATTGAATCGATTCCACAGGATCAAAGGATTTTACTCGCAGGCAACGCTTCGCTCGCCTACGGTTATGAATATCTGATCGCTTCGCGATCCTGATGCATCATCGTGCGTAAGCAACCCTTTACCTTTAGCCCTTAGCCTTTCGCCAAAACATTCACATCGGCCACTATTTGAAAATTAAATAGTATCTAAAATCAAGATTAACCAAATAAACAACAATTCACTTAGGATAATTCTATGATAACAAATGACTTTATTTTAAATAATTTTCACCACATGAGATATCTTTCCTGAATTTTTTTTAATTTTGCCTGCAGAAGGGATTACTGGCTAACGAAATTGAATTAAAGGAAAAATGACCCCCTATAATTACACTTGATGTATATGTCGTTGTTAATGGCATATACCTGGGATTTTTATACCTTTTATATACAATCAAAGTATTCCTGCCTCTTCCTTTTTAAAAGGGTGATTATCTGTAAATCGCAATTTAGATAAAAATTATTATAACAAAAAGTAAAAACTCATGACTAACCCGATGAAGAAGCTTTTATTTTGTAAAAGTTTCTTATTTCTATTTGTCTTTTACTTATGTTCTATCCAGAATATAAGCGCTCAAAAAGTTTCGTGGTACACAAGTCCTCCTTCTCCATCGTTAGATAATGTTAACATTGGAGTTTTAGGAGATGATGATGTTTTGCATCTTCGTTTTGCAATTGTACAGGGAAACCTGAGTGATGGTAAAATTGAATTAACTCTTCCTAATGGAGTTAAAGTAGAAAAAGTGGAAAAAAACAGTTTGGATGATGCCGGAACTGTTTTAGGAAATCCTGCTTTTGTCCAGACCGGAACAAAAGTAGAGATTCCGGTCAAATCCATTACGTCCAACAAGTTTGCTTATATTGATATTATACTGAAAGCAAATGACTGTTCTAAAACAGGCGCCGGAAATGTAGCTATTTCTGTCTTGTCCAAAGGCGTTGCGATTCCTGAAAATTCAAGCGCTGAAACAACAAAAAAATTAAGTTTGAATGTTGTTATTCCAAGCATAGTTGCAACTCCTGCCGTGACTAATTCTCCCGCTTTGGATTTTTTAAGTGCAACCAATTATTATGATTTTACATTGCCCGTTTCAGTTTCCAACGGGGTAACTGCAAGTTCCATTAAAATTGAATTTACGGTAGATAAATATACCGAGTTGACAAATATAAAATTCGATGGAAAATTATTGACATTTGATGCAGCTTCAACAGAAACAAAGAAGATTCTGATTATCAATACACCCATCACATCTGTTTCGAGAAACCTGACTTTCCGCGCAAGCGCTCAGGTCGGGGGAAGCCACACGATAGTATCCAAAGTCTCTTATCCTTCGGCGGGTTCTTGTGGTACAGCTCAAAATTTCCCGACACTGACTCTTTCCTATCAAACAGTAGCAGGAAAGGGATATCTGAAATTAGATGCCGGAAAATATTTCCAGGTAGCAGATGAACAAGGGCTTCCAACCACAACAAGGTTAGATTATGCCAACAATGATGTGCTCGACGGAAAGAAAAAGTTTTATGCAGTTACAGTCCTCAAGAATGATGGTACTGCTCCCATTACAGCTTTGGACTTATACACTCTTCTTCAAGGACATAGCACCACATATTGCATGTTATACGCCTGGAATGAAACCGGGGATAATACCATTTATTACCGGATTGGTTCGGAAACTGCACCTTTGAAAACTGCACCTGTCACTTCTTATGCTTACTCTTCGCCATTGCCGCAAAAAGGAGAAGGTTTTGTTTTTTCTCCCGAAGCAGTAGGGAAGCCAAGGCGGGTAGATTACTCTATCTACGATATTATTCCCGCAGGAAGTCCGGTCTATATCTATATCCCCGTCGGAGGAGGAAAAATATACGACAATGCTTTGTGGGACGGAGAAGATGGCGATGCAAACAAAACCGTATCTCAAACAATCATTGAACCGACATATACTCGGAATTCAATATTTGGTAATACAACAGCCCCAAAAACTATAATAGATGTAAATGCCGTGAACTGCAGTTCAGGAGGGGCTAATTATTCATGGACAGATTTTTCTGTTTTTTCAACATACAAAGATGCCGAAGTGTTTAAGGCCGGAGAAACAAAAACAGTTTCTTTCAACTTCGCTTACCGGATGATAACCGGAACCACAGGACGGAATATTTCACATATTCAACTGCCTCCTTACCTGAACCTGAAAAAAATTTCAGGAACCACTTTCCAAAATACTCAATATGATGCAGGTACAAATACTACAACATTTGAATACTCGGGAGCTACATCGATTACTTTACAATTTGAAATAGAAGCGCTACCGGCATCTCAGTATGATTACACTTCTTGTACGGCAAAAGGAGAAATCCGTTTTTGGAACGATATAGATTTCAACAAAGCTGTTCCATCTGCTGATCCTTCCAGAACTAATAATCCTGTCTGGACATATTTCAATAAACGGGCAATTCCGGTTACCGTGTTGAAAAATGCGCCGGTAGTCATTGACCAGTTCAAACTGAACCGTATTACACGCGGATTGGAAGTTCAGGGAACAAGCGGACTTGCCGCACAAACTCCCAAAAGTACAAATCCCGCATCAGATACCGATATCGATCACAATACTTATCTGGAAAAAGATGCAGGCCAGGTAAAACTAAATGTAACAGTCAAATCCGGAGGATATAATGAAATTTATGTAGAATTGAATTCCAGGATACTGAATAAATTCAATTTTAAATTAACTGAAGCGAATAATCAACCAACTGCAATCCTGGATGATAACTCAACCATTACAGGAACTTTAGAGGCAAAAGACGGAAATATTTATGTCCGCTACAGAAATGCTGCCGGATTCAATGAAAATAGCACATTAGATATAAGTATCCCATTTGTTGCCACTACAGCTTCGGATCCGATAAGTATTTATGAATTATTCGGAAGCGTTTATGGAGCATCCGATCCGGACGGAGCAGAATTTATTTATCCTGAAAATATTTCCGATTGGTGTGGCGCCGATCAGAAAATTCTTCAATGGAGAACAACTTATCTTTACGGAATGAACACTGCCTGGAATGAAAACAGAGCCCCAATAATATCCGGTGAATATCAGGGAAAAACCTTTTATGCAGAGATGGGAGTTTATCGTCATGGCACAGATTCCAAAGGTTATACTTTCCCCAGAGAATACAGACCATACATGCACCCGCAAAGGATTCATGCAACTGTACCTAAAGGAATGAATCTGGTTTCTGTTCTGTTACAGTCAGACACACCGAGGGATTTATCCACCAATGCAACCGTTTGGCCGGGCAACCCGAATTCCAACCTGACTGCCAGCGCTACCAACCGGAGAGAAATTCCTATCTCGGAAGCTACTTATGTTTCGGAAACAGAAACAAGCATCACTTATGCTTTCGATTTGAAACGTTATTACGATTTCAACGCACTGGATGCAGCCTCCATAACTGCGCTAAACGGAAATAAATGGATTGCCCCGAATGGCATCCAGACTTATCGTGTCTGGTTAGGCTTGAAACCGACTCCTCAGGCTCCGGCTACCGGAACAATTACGGCAAAACATTACTATGCCGTCCGTCCCGATTTTTCGGAAACAGAAACTGATTTAAAAGACCAATCAATAAGTGTTACGGTAACTAACTATTGCCTTCGTGGTGTGCTGACAGTTCCAACCACTTCTATTTCTGCTTATAGCAAAGAAGTTACTGTTCCTTCCATCAGTACAGGTGTTGACGGACCGGTTGGCGGTACCGGTGATTATCCGACATGGTTGTATGTAGAAGGTGTAGGTGAAACCACGTTCAGCGACCTGAAACTGGTATCCAAAGAATCATCAAATCACATATTAAATGCTACAGGAAACGGCAGATGGATTCGGCTTACAAATCCTTCTGGCGCAGATCTTCAAATGAATAAACCAGCCAACTGGATCATGAGATACACATTGAATGACCTACATTCGAGCGATAAAGTACGGGCTTACCTTGTGTCCGGATTCGGAGCTTCTTACACTCCCGATCAAAATAAAACAATTTCAGAATTACTATCTACAGCCGATTCGATTTATGTTGTAGGTTATACTCAAATAAGCAGCACTCCAGTCAGTAAAACGGCTAAAATACAAGGTAAGATATCTGTACCTTCTGTCGTTAGTTACAAAACATTATACAATGTTGACTTAGCAATTGACAGTAAAAACGGTAGTGGAGATGTGGTTAATCCGATTGCCAGAGTGGCTATTCCCGAAGGACAAAAACTGACTTCGGTAACATATAAAAACAAAGACAATCCGGGTAGTTGGATTCCTGTTCCGGAAGCAGCTTATAAATTAGACAATCAAATACTGACCATTTCCGGCAGTAAAATATTACCCGACGAAGACTTTGTCCTTTCGGGAAATATGGTCGATGAAAAAACAGATGCAGACCGTGTACTTAATATTCGCTTGGGCTTTAATGCTGATTGCGAAACTTCATTTACCGGATTTACTTATTCGGCATCTTTCTCCGGAAGTGATATGTTAGGAAATGCAGCCATCGACGGAACCGGAACATTACTATCATCTGTCATCTACACAGATATAACCAATGAATATTTGTTTGAAGCAGCAATCGAAACTGCTAATAAAAATTATGCTTTCGGAGGAAATGACAGCATCAATGTACTGAAAGTGGGAATGAAAAAAGCCTTCGGTGTAGCTCCCGTCGAATCAACTGATTATCTCGAACTCACCCTGCCCAAATGGCTGGATATTGCCGGTGACATAATGATCACATCCGGTATTACAGAGATCAACGCAGCAACCATACTTCCTCAAAGTAATAAGGTGATCGATTCGAAACGTACCGTTCAATTATTACTTCCTGCAAAAGCATTGAATATGATCAATAAGGTAAATGACATTCCATTTACATACAATATTCCGCTTAAATACACACCTACAAAAGAAGTTGGATTAAAAGATTCTCCCGAACAAGTAATAAAAGCCGAAGCAGTTACATTAAAACGCTTCAATGAAGTCTGTCCGTTAAAACCATTCCCAATCGGAAACAATGAAATAGACGTTGCTTTGATTACTTTCGAAGGAGACCCATTCTCCGTTTGTGCAGGTTCAACACTTCCGCTGAAGGTTGCTTCTGTTAAGTTCTCCGGAGCCTGGTATGAAGATCTCAATTTAAGTCGTGAACTAAAAAAAGGTGCATCGTTCGATTACACGCCTTCTTCTGCCCTGTTCAAAGAAAACGGAAAAACCACTTTTTTCGTAAAAACTGATTTCGGAGCCATAAAATACGGAAAAATATCTGTCGATGCCAACATCATCGCATTGCCCGGTATAACAGGAGTTCCTTCCATTGTTACAGGAGATTCTCATGAATATGTTTGCAGCGGAACACCTCGCAATGGAATCACTTTCGAAAGCAATTCAACTTCAATAGAGTGGACTGCTTCCGTTGAACCATTGAATAGTGTAACCGGATTCAGCATCAGCGGTACAGAAAAATTCCTGCCGGGCGAAACGTTTATCAATCACACGGATAGTCCGAAAAAAGTGATTTACGCCATTACTGCAAAAAATAATACAGGATGCCTGGGAGATACAACATACTATACCGTAACAGTTTATCCCTCGCCCGTTGTTCAAGGTAAATATCTGAACCCCGTGCCGGTAGGAGTAGAAATTAATCTGGCCGATGCGATTACCATTCCTGAAGGCACAATTGCCTATTACTATGCCGACGAAAAAGGCACATTATTAAATAGCAACAAACTGACTCATAACAGAGCGGGAATTTTCACTTATTACGCACGATTGCTGAACACTCAAAGCGGATGTATGAGCGATTATTATCCGATTACCATTCGTGTAGAAGAAGGAAGTGATGCAATTTACGTATATGGTTCGGATGTTTGCGTAGGAAGCAAAACTACCTTCAAACTCGACTTCCTTAACGGAGTAAGTGGTGGAACCGGAAATTGGCTGAGCAGCAACACAATTGTCGCAGAAGTAAATCCTTCTACCGGAGAAGTCACGGGAAAAAATACCGGAACATTCCGACTGGTTTATAAACACCAAAAAGATGGATTTGTTACGATGGTCGAATCAAATGAATACAATGTGTACGCACTTCCTCTGGCAATTGTACAAGATACCACAATTTGTTCCGGAACCCCTGTACAACTTTCTTCATTAGTAAAAAATATCCTGAATGGAGACCACTATGCAATTTATACTACAAAAACAGGCAATATCAAGGCTGAGTCTGTTGTCAATCCAACTACCGATATTTCTTATTATGTAGAAGCACTAAAATCTTCATGTAATTGTAGTAATAGTGAACGTACCGAATTGAAAATTAAAGTCAATTCTCAGTTAACTTTCGATCTTTCTGCTACAGGTGAAGTCTGCGAAGGAGGTACTTTCGATCTAAGAACAGTGATAAGTGATGTTAATATTTCAAATTATAAAATCTCCTACCGGAAAATAGATAGCAATCAAACTGTCGAATCACATTTAATACAACCATCATCTCCTGTTTCTGATTATTATGTTTCGGTTCAGACCCGAAACGGAGGATGTATAAGTGAAGAAAAGCTAATCCGGATCAGTTATGGAAGTAAAACCCAGGCAGGTATTTCCATGCAAGAAGGAGATAAGTCTCTATGTGTAGGAACTCTTGCAACGTTAATAACATCTTCTCCGGTCGATTATTATCAATGGAGCAGCAGCAATCCTGATATTGTCGCAATCGCTTCCGGTTCAAAAGAACAAGCCATCGTCAAAGCATTGTCCGGAGGAAGTTCCGTAATTACATACAAATCGACAGATGCCTCAGGATGCCAGGTAACAGGAAGCTATACCATTGTTGTTAATGCACTTCCCGAATTCGGCAAACTAATTACACACCACACAGCTTGTGAAGCTAAAACTGTGCTTTTCTCTGATTTGGTTGAACCCACACCGGGCAACATCATAAACATTTATGATGAATATAATCAATTGCTGACTACAGACCGGATTGTATTAGGAAACACTCCTGTAACACTAAAAGCAGAAGTCGAAAACCTGGCAAGCGGATGTACAAGTGGAATGAAAGAAATTCACATTACACCAATGGCTAAAGTTGTAATTGATATTGTTAATCCTGACCCTGTCTGTTTAGGTAGTTCCATTGATTTAAGAGAAACAATCACAGATATCTGGAATGCAGATTATGATATTTCTTACTTTGATAAAGCTGGAAACAAACTATCTTCACCAGTCGTTACACCTCGGGGTAATGAAAAATACTACATTCGTGTAAGCAGATTGAGCACAGGATGCGAAAGCCAGCTACAACCCGTTTTTGTCACCGTTAATGAACTTCCAAAAACATCTGATGTAACATTCGGAATGGTAAATTCTTCCAATGTATGTGCAGGTCAAAACTTTGAGTTGAAAGCCACTTATTCCGGTAAAGCTCCCTGGACAATTACTTATACGGATGGAATAAATACCGGAATATTAACCAGTGAAAAACCGGAAAACACTATTTCCGGAATTCAAACTGCAACCACTTATCGAATCCTCAATATTCAGGATGGAAACGGATGTATCAATGACAAATCTAATGATTTTGCACATTTGGCACTTACAGTTTCTATAACAGAGCCGATTACAATCACTCGTCAGCCTGAATCAACATCTGTTTGTGTCGGAGGTAAAGAAAATATAGTTGTGTTCACTGTAGAAGCCAAAGGAGCTGGTTTGAAATATCAATGGTATGATGACCAGAATCAACCCGTATCGCAAGCTTCAGAATCTGCGGACTTAGTATTAAATTCAGAACAAATAAACAGTTCCTATTATTATGTAATAGTTTCTGGAACTTGCAATGAAGTAAAAAGCGAAAAAGCATATCTGGAAGCCAGTTTA
>JAVBLQ010000131.1:0-25004 GCA_031553435.1 Bacteroidales bacterium
TTGAATTAATCTTCTTTCAACTGCTTTTTTATGGATGGCACGCAGGCAACGCATGTAAAATGATGATGTGTTGGGAACATTGCCTTTGGAAAGCATATAAATTTCAAAGTCTTTAACAACCTTACTGTCTAATTTTTCAAGCGGAAAATCTTCATTATTATTGAATCGCAGGAATTTATTAACCAGACTTTGATAAATCTCAACAGCCCTTTCTTTGCCCTGAGCCAGCAAAACAAGTTTGAGTTCATCGACGAAAATGGAAAGCAGGCAACAACTGTTGTTTTTGCGATAAAGATTGACAAATTCTTTTAAGCTGAAATTTTTATACTTTTCCAACCGGCGGATATAGCTTTCAAGCATCTCACGCTCACGGGATAAATCAGCAGAGAGTTTTTGCAAATGGGGTTCGCGAAGAGATGAAGAAAAACCGAGTTTGACCTTTTCCAAAACGGGATTCCATTCATGGGAAAAGAGCTTGTACTGTGTGGTTAATACTTTGACTTCACTGTTGTGGATGAACTGGAAAAAGAGCGAACCCTCGCGCTCAGGGACGGACGAAGGGCGGAACTTGAGACGGATACTGGTTGAATTCATAACTTTGTTTTTTGTGAAAGGGGAAGGTCGCTTCGCTCCCTTGTGAAGGGTGAAGAAGTGACGTTTGTCACACTGTTACCTCTTCACCACGAGCGTAGCTAGTTCACATGGGAGCGAAGCGATCCTCACCTTTCACTGTAATTAATAAAGGTTAGAACGTTATGAAAGGAGAGAAAGTTTTGGCGAAAGGCAAAGGGGGCTTACGCACGATTTCCTTTGCCTTTACAATATTTCATAATTAACTGGAAATATGTTCAATCAATTTTTTAAATAACCCATTCTTTTTCAGGAGCTCAGGATTCCCCGTGACAAATAATAGTTTTCTGGCACGGGTCAAAACCACATTCAATTTTCTGTCGATTATAGTTCCGTTTTCGTCCAAAATACAGGGCAATGCTTTGAGTTGCCATTCAGTATTCACAGAAAATGAATAAATAATAATGTCTTTTTGACTTCCCTGATAACGTTCTACGGTATCAATCATAATAGAAGAAAAGGTATTGATCCCGGTTTCCAGTAATTTTTTTCTGATTAATGCAATCTGACTGCGATAGGGAGTAATAATTCCAATCGTACCCGGATCAAAGTCTTTGTTTTTTGAATAAATATCATTTACGATAGCAACAATGATACGTGCTTCTTCATGATTGATTTTGTCGGATATATCTTCAGGAGAGCGAAAAGAAGGGATAAATGACATACGATTTATTTGTTCCGAATCTTGCTGATGAGATAATCCCAAACAATTTAATTCCCCATTATAGAAAACTTTAGAGGGAAATTCTGCAATTTCCGGATGCATACGTCCTTGTTTTGTAAGCATATCGAAAGTGTAAGAAAGATTTTGCTCTTTGTATTTACGATAAAGTCGTTCAAACAGGGAATCTTTCAGGTTGAATAATCCTGCCGGATTCAAAATTCCGGATTCAATGCGGCTCTCTTCTTCACTTTGTAAAACGATGGCTGGTAGCTGTTTATGATCTCCAATCAAAATATATTTTTCAACGGCATTCCTTCCCGATGAATCTTTAGACGAGAGTATGCCCAACAAATGGGGCTCTAACAATTGTGTTGCCTCATCAATAATTGCCATATCAAAGTGTTTGATGTTAAACAAATCTGGTTTGTTCCAAACGGAGGCGACAGTTCCCACGATAATCCGTTCTTTTTCAAACAATTGTATTACATCAGAACGTCGATTGCATTTTTTCAATAAATTATCAAGTAAATGAGGACGATACATAGCATCGCAATTCAATTCGTTCCCTATGCGTATATACGAAAGATTTTTATCAATTGTATGCAAAGCCTGGCAGATTTCATCCACAGCACGATTGGTATAGGCCAATAGTAGAATATTGAAATTTTCTTTTTTCAAAGAGCTGATTACCATTGCTTTCAATGCTTGTGAAGTTTTACCTGTTCCCGGAGGGCCAATCAATAAAAAGCAATCTTTGGCAGCATCTGCTTTCAGCATAACCCTTTTTAAATCTTCTTTTTCAGAAGAAATAAGAGGTAGAAAAGAATTATCAATTTCCGGTGATCGCTGAAGTAATAACAAATCTTTTCTATCTTGATTGGCATTAGCAAAAGCGGTTAATCCCTTGAACATAGCGGTAAAAGTAGAATCCGGATAATCATGTTCGATTCCGTAAGCGGATGTTTCCGGAAGTATCGAGTTATTTCGCTGACGCGCTCGCAATCTTATTTTGACTGTTTTACTGTTTATTTCTTCTATCGCTCCTTTAAAAATTTGTTTATTGTTGACCATATCGTTTTCCGAATTTCTTTCGTAAAGCACAATCGCATCCCCTACCCTGAAATTAGGCAAATAAGTTAAATCATATGCAGGAATTGAAAAAACGATGTAATGTTGATCGGAAGATGCTGCGTTTTGCACAATTTTTAAATCATATAATAGTTCGCCGGCCGATATTTTTTCTTCAAATGATGCATTCCAAAGGTTGGCTGCTTCCCTGAAACCTTCATATTCTCTTTCTCCGAGCTTGGCAGTCCACATTTCTTTGACGATAAAGGTGTAGACCCTCATAAAATAGGCTCTTTCCAGGTCGCTTAAACCGGAGAGCATTTTACCGAAATTTCTGATGGGAGGAAGCAGATAATTTTCATAAAATTTTCCGCTTAACTTTTTGGTATTTAGTATTTCAGGTTTAATGCTTTTCAAAATTTCATAACTGTGTTGGGCTGTATTTTGTCGTTGAACATCATATTCCAAAGCAACAAATGCATTTCTCAATGTAATGGCTCTCTCCAGATGTTTCCGGGAATGCCTTTCTTTCGATAAGAGTGGATATTTGGAATAAAGCAGATATGATTTCACATTTTCGTGACTCAAATTCATATTGAACTCCAAGACAGCTAAATACAAAATCATTTGAATGTAATGGTTGATGGCAGAGTATTTAAACTGCTTTGTATAAAAGTCTTCCTCTCCTTTTCCTGATTTTAGTTCGATGAAAGCAGAAAAATCCTGTAACATAAAGTCAAGTCGTCCTTGTAATCCTAAAGCATTACAAATGAAAGATGGTTCGAGAATCGCTTTTTCTTTATCAATATTTTGGACAATAAATACCTGATTGACAATTTTTTGTATATTCAGAAATTGTTTTTCACAGGATCTGAAAAATACAGCTTCTGTTTCTTTGTTCTGTAAATCTTTGCAGGTAGTAAATTCAAAAGGGGAAATTTTGAAAAGTTTTTTAAGCACTTCATTATATATCAATGGATTATCATCTTTTTCATTGACAATTTCATCCAAAAAATAATTGGCTGCGTTTCCCAATAAGATATGATGTGTATTTTCCGTAGGACGAAAACGTGACAATATGCAGTTTAAGGGATGTTCTCCAAAAGATCGGAAATTTTCTGCCAACGAGCTGATATCCATCAGGTAATCGGGTTCGAAGATGATAAATTCTGCTTCAATAGAACCATCTTCATTTTCTTTTGTATTTAATAAATTGAAAATATTATTTTCCTGAATGTGTTGGATAAAAGTGTCTAAATCTTCAGATTGAGTAGGTGTGCATTTTAAACGTATCTCTTTTCTGTCAAGAGTTTTGGCGAAGAAAATATCTTCTTCTTTTTTTTTGAATTTACATCTGATGTTCATATTTGGTTTTGTTTTTTTAATACAGAGTTACGTAGAGAACCACAGCGTTAGACAGAGAAAAATAAAAACTCCGTGTCTTCCGTGATTCTCCGTGTGACTCGGTATTTAAGTATCATTTACTATTTTTTTCAAAACGAGATAAATCGAAACCTTTCAAAGCAGCTTCTACGAGTTCGGGTAAACGATCTGGTGTACAAGCAAAACAGGCGACGCCTAACTTGCTGATTTCCTTGGCTAAATTTACGTCATAATCAGGTTTTCCACTATCAGAAAGTGCTAATAATGTAATTACTTTTACACCTTCTTCGTGCATTTCTGACAGACGCCTCAATAAGCCTTTGCGAACACCGCCTTCGTATAAATCAGAAATCAGGATGAACATGGTTTTCCGCGGATTGGTAATCAGACTTTGACAATAGGTTACAGATTTATTGATATCGGTTCCACCGCCTAATTGTACGCCAAACAACATATCGACAGGATCGTTGCGACAGAGTTCCGTTAAATCCGTGACTTCTGTATCAAAAGCGACGACATGTGTATCTAATGCCGGCATACTGGCAAAGATGGAACCCATAACAGATGAGTAAATAATTGAATCACACATGGATCCGCTTTGATCAATATCCAGAATGACTGTCCAGTTTTTTTGTTTTTGGCTTCGCTCAAAGAAATAGAATTTCTCAGGGATGATACAATTTCTTTCCTGATTATAGTTTTTGAGATTCCGGTTGATTGTTCTTTTCCAATCGGTCGAAGCAAAATTACTCATCGGAGAATGTGCCTTTTTGTTGAGAGCGCCAACAACTGCTTTACGCAGGTTTTGTTCCATACGCTTCATGATTTCGTCAACCACTTCTTTGACAAGTAAGCGAGCTGTTTCTTTCGATTTTTCAGGAATCTGACCTTTCAAGGCCATGAGTGTACCGACCATTGAAATATCCGGTTTTACATTTTTCAATGTTTCCGGTTCGAAAAGTAGCTTGGTTATTCCTTTCCGCTCTATGGCATCTGATTGTATGACGCTGACTACATCCTGAGGAAAAAAAGTTCTGACGTCTGTCAGCCATTTTGCTAAATTGGGAGCTGAAGGTCCAAGGCCTCCTTGTTTTCCTCCTGGTCCTTGTGAAACATTTCCATCATAAATGGCGGCTAAAGCGGCATCCATGATAGATTCTTTTTCCGTCAGGTCGACATTAGAAAATACGCGGGAATCGGAACCAAGTATCAAGCGCCAACGGGTTGTATTATTATCTTTCATTTTTTATTGAAAATGAATTGTAATTTTTGTTTGCGATAGTGTTCAAATTTTCTGTCACTGCTTATAAGAGGAATTTTTTCCGTTATGGTTTGTGCTATGATTAACCTGTCAGTCGGATCATTATGGTTTTCTAAACGGGATCTTTTACACTTTCGGAACTTATGTAGATTTGGTTTTCATAATCATCAATAATTTTTTCTACATTTTCATCTAATAAATTATTTCCAAGAACATGAAAAAGAAATATATTAGTGTCTATCAAATAACGCATACATTATCTCATTACAGCTCTCATGTCCACAATTGTTCCTATTCCATTGGGATATTTTCTCTTAAATTCTCCTGCTTTTGATAATTTTTTGGGTTCGTTTGCCTCCTCAATTTTATCAACAGGTGTTTTGGTTTTTTTGTTTTTTGTTTTTTTTATAGTTGCCATGATATTTTGGTTTTATTATACATTGAATTACAAAGATATGAAATATTTACAGAATATTTTCAGGCTTCGTTATCAATAAAACTAAAATTCAAAATCAAAGTTATTCAATTCATCCAGTTTTTCGGTTTCTTTTTCTGTGAGTTCTGCTTGCAGGATTTCAGCGGTAGCTTCTGCTCCTGAGCCCCAAAGATCGCCTAATAATTCGGCAATGCTATTTTTTTGATTAGGTTCAAATTCACCAAAAGCTCTGCGAAGAAAAACAACTGAGCGGAAAAATTCATCGTCATCCAATTCCTGAATATACCTGTCAAGTTCTCTCCATAGAGTAATACGGGATAATAAAGCATAACGATTGCGTCCGGATAGTCCTTCAAACCAACCTGCTCCCAGATCTGCTGGAACACCGGGCGATAACCGGCGTGAAACTTCTTTGGCGCAATCATCTTCAGAGGCTAAATTATGTTCTAATAAAATGGAAAATGCAACTCCGGATAATTTGGTATTTAAATCATCTCTCCATGCTAATTTATGTAATTCTGACTGCCAGGTTTCTACATCTACCACTTCATATTGCTCCTGAGAAATCAATTCCATTGTGTTGATCGCTGTAGTAATACTTCCGGCTGCTTTATCATCACACGAAGATGCATTAATCAGTAACAAAGACGAACGAAGAAATAATTGCTGCAAAATCGGAACAAGTGATTCCAGATTGAATTGCCGAAGGCTACCATATTGTATCAATGCAGATATTTCATGTGCTGCAAAAGCCGTTTCTTTGAAATCATTTGAATCAATAAGCAGTCGTTGCAAAATGTTGAGTGCATTGTCAAAAATATTAACCAAATTGCATTCACAGGCTTGACGGATAATTTTTGCTGCCAGGGAAATATTGGCACATTCATTCAATTGTTCTCTTAGTTCGTAAGCCGCGGCTATTTCGAGCGTTTCTCCTTTGAGATTAGCTTCGACCACTTCAATTTCGACTTCGGGAGTCCATCGTAAATTCCATTTCTCCGCCCAGGTTGCACTATCTTGAGAAACACGGACTTGCTCGGCAAAATGGATGTTCAGCACTCTTAAACGATGAAGGAATGTGGAACGATTTAAATCGATGAATGCGGCTTCTTTACTCTTCACTTTCAGGTTTTCCCGCAAATCCAGACTTAATTCCTGAGCAATGGTTTGTTTATAATTTGTCAGTTTTAATCGTTTAAGTTCCTGATTCATATCTTCTTGCACAGGTGTTTGACTTACTCCTTCAGGAAGTTTTCCGATGGCTGTACCAATATCTGTTTTATTAATGGCTTCAGCTACAGGAGCAATATCTCCCCCACCGAAACAAGTGACCACAGCATCGTGTAAATCTTTGAGAACAGGGAAAGCTCCTCCTCTCATAGATGTCAAAGAATTTGCCAAGCGTACTGCTTCTATCGTGCTGGCTGTCGATGCATTATCTCCTTTCAACCTGAGTTCCTGAGCTATTTTGGATAAATAAACAGCTGGTAATTCCTGCAATTTATTGTTTTGTATGGCTTCCCACATCAATTCAAAATAATAAGGAGCTTTATTTCCTGCACCATAACCTGTGCGACTACTAAGACGAAAATAAGAATAAGGCATCAATGTCATTTGCGTTGTGGTTCGGGGAATATTTTTTAGTTCTTCATCCGACATTGGTAAAAGTTCCGACTGAATGCCCGAAACGTGATAAGCGCCTACAACAATAACAATTTCGTCCGGTTTAAATCCCTCGTTGATAGCTCGTTGAATTTCTTTTCGCATATGAGATTCCCGGATGTAATTGTAGGAAAAATCATAGGGCACGGCTTCATATTCTTTATCGATAACCAATTCACGGATTTGAGTTGACTGGAAACTTAATCCCTCTCTAAAACTACCGTTGTTAAGGTTGTGCTCAAAATTTCGCTCCCAATAACTTTCGTAATCGTCTTCGTTATAATGTCGTGCTAACCTGTCATAGAGTTCATTATGGAAACGATAGAAATCATCGGCTGTGGAATTTTCTTCATCGACTTGTTTTTTCTGACGTACTTTGAGCATTACATCGGTAGGCAAATCAATGAAACGAACTTCCAATTTGCGTTTAATTCCCCAACAGATAGCCTGATATTCAGGAGAATATTGAGCAAACGGATATAGTACGGTTTCAATCGGAAGTTCGGTAGTGTATGCCAGCAGTGCAATCGGAGGCTTTACTCCTTTTCCTGCAATATCGGGGATCAACCCGCTTGCATCCGAAGGACCTTCGATCAGAATACATTGGGGCTTTTTTTCTTCCAGATATTGTAGTAAATGATAGGAAGCGCCGGGGGAAAGGTGGCGGACACCGAAGATATTATAATGATTGATCATGTTGCTCATTTATTCATTTCACTGCACGAATTATACAACCCACGCCAGGAAGAGCCACGTTTTTTCATTACATTTTCGAGATATTCTTTCCAAACCATTTTATCTTTGTCTTCATCTTTGACGACTGCTCCTTGCAGACCTGCAGCCAAATCTTCGTCGGTAACAGAACCATTGCCGAAACTTGCAGCCAAAGCCATACTGTTTGTAATGAGAGAAATAGCTTCTGCTGTAGAAATAACTCCGCTTGGAGACTTCAGTTTTTGTTTTTCATCCAATGTAACTCCCTGACGAAGTTCACGGAAAATGGTAACAATCTTTTCAATTACATCATTAGCAGGCAAATGAGCTTTCAAACGGTAATTATTGGATATTTCGCCTACACGTTTGTTTACAATGGAAACTTCTGTTTCAAGGGTTGCCGGAGAAGGCAGTACAATGATATTGAAACGACGTTTCAAAGCTGATGACATATCGTTTACTCCACGGTCTCTTGTATTAGCTGTTGCAATGATAGAAAATCCTCGTTGAGCGGGTAATTCTTTTCCGAACTCAGGAATGGCAATGGTTTTTTCCGACATAATGGAAATCAAGGCATCTTGTACTTCGGATGCACAACGGGAGATTTCTTCGAAACGGGCAACAGAACCTGTTTCCATTGCTCTGTAAATCGGACTTTTAATCAATGCTTCATTGGATGGACCATTGGCTATCAACATGGCATAATTCCATGAATATCGGATTTGCTCTTCGGTAGTTCCTGCTGTTCCCTGAATCACTTTGGCTGAATCTCCGCAAATGGCGGCAGTCAGGTTTTCAGACAACCAGGATTTAGCGGTTCCGGGTTCTCCGATTAGCAATAAAGACCTGTCAGTGAGCAGGGTTGCAATAGCAATCTCAACCAAACGATTATGACCGATATATTTGGGTGTGATATCCACATTACCTGATTTTCCTCCGGTAATAAATTTGAAAACGGCTTTGGGGGATAGTTGCCAACCTGCAGGTTTTTCTTCTTTTTTATCTTCTTCTTTCAAAGCATTGAGTTCGTGTGCATAAAGTAATTCTGCCGACAGGCGGAGGATGTCTTGTTTGTTATCTGTGTTTGACATATTGAGTTGTAAGTTATACGTTTTGCGATGATGAAATTTCTTCCATTATATTATTAAAAATTTCCAGTTTCGTTCTTTCATACAATTCTTTGAATTTGGGAATGTATTCTTTAGGGAATTTTTTCCATATCTCATTGTTTTGTAATCTGTAATAGAAATAATATGAAGTGTTTTTCTGGATTTTAGATAGTGTAGAATATATCAGTTCAAAACGGTTGGATAGTCCTCTTTTGATAAGCAATTCAAAAATTCCAACAGCGTCTCCCGGACTGACTTTTCCAACCAAATCTATCAAAAGTTTATTGAATTTTTCACAATTATCAGGTTCACAACCATTGATGATTTCCAACGCATGATCGTACTCATAGTTCCATTTCAATTTTCCATTGAAAATTTCGTATATTTTAGGAATCCAACGTGTATCTATTCTTTCGGCACATATATCATGCAAATCTTCTATACGAATAATTTTTTTATCGAATGCTCCGGAAAATATATCATAAATTTTTTCTTTCGGATAACCCGCTTCGACAGATTGATGTAAATATTCTCTGCAAAATTCATTTTTCCACTCTGCATCAGGTAATTGAATACCATTTTGTTCATAAAAATTCATCACTTTTTCCTTATCAAAAGTATGGAGCCATTCGGAAATACTATTCGTCAATGAATTAACGGTATATCCCAATGCGTTTTTCTTGGAAGAAAGAAGTTCTGTAAATTTTTTATCCTGAAAGATTTTATTGAATAGAGAATAAACTTGTTCTGAATCTTTATTCTTAAATATTCTCAGTTCAGTTGATAATTTGTCTAATTTATCAACAATGATTTTGTCATCAGCGGTTTTTTCTAAAGAAATAAATTCATCTAAGGTTTTACTAACCTGATCAAAAACCTCTTGAAAAAAAAATGGAAGCTTCGAGGAAGCTAATGAACCAACGATGGAAGGAAGATTTGTCTTGTTTTTATTCTTCAGATATACATCTTTCAATTTTTCCAGACTGGTTCTTGTATTCAACCGGGCCAATGCATAATAGGCTGACTCCCTGACTTGTTTGTTTTTATCATCAGCCAGTTTGATGATCAATTCCTCGTTATCAGGATTGTCGCTTAAAATATTGACAGCCTCAGCCTGAAGATTCGGTAATGAATCTGACAGTATTTTATCAACCATTTCCTGCAGTTTTTCATATTTGAAGTGGTGCAATAGTCGGAGCTTGCGGACATTTTCCGTTTTATCTTCGAAATTAAAACTTTGAATCAGGAATGGAATGATTGGTTTTCCGACTTTGGGAATAATCGTTTTTTCCACATATTCAGCTAGTTCGGAATATTTATCTCCAAGTGCAAAAACCAAGTAATGAAATGTACGGGAATCTTCAAAGACATTTCTTTCTAAAGCATCTTTCAACACTTCCAATCTACCTGAATTGCTAATGGTTAATGCTTCGATCACGGGTTTCAACTGAATGTAGGAATAAGTTGTATTAACATCTTTGATATCGACATTGGGTTGTTGTATTTTTTCTTCCACATCTGTTTCCGTTGTTTCTCCTTGTGTATAAAGTACTGAATACAAAAGTATTGATATCGCCATCAATTTTTCTGATGATTGTTGTACATCCACATTGAGTAACTCTTCCAGATCGGAAGCTATTTTTTGAAAGATGGGAGCTCTTTCTCCCAATTTATTGAAAACCGGAATATGTTTTTGGATACGAGGATCTCCTTTGGAAAATTTACTGCCGGCAATAAAAAGACGATTGATTTCTTGTTGTAAATCGTATAATGGCTGAAGTTTCATTTCTTAAGTTAAAAATTAAACGTGAAAAGATAAAAATTAATACAATAGTCGGATGATTTTGTCAGGAGTGATTAACGACATGGGATAGGCTGTGAACAATCCTGTCTCTACATTATTATTAATCATCACCAAAAGGGATAAACCGGTTGCATCAGCCGGAAGAATGGATTTCAACTGGGTTTCAGCCGAAACTTCAAAATTATCCATGTCACTGATGGTAAGTTTATTTCCCTGTTTATCTTCCAGCACCACATGTTCTCCATTAATATACGCTTTGTGAAGGGATAAGAGTATTGCCGGATGTTTATCCATCAAAGGGTTTTTGATGGTATTTTTCATTGCTTTGATTGTTTCAGCATAGTTCTCCGATGCAAATGTCTGAATTTTAGACAGATCACTTTTAGTTACGGAACGAGGTACGGCAGTTTCAGCTTCCCACCTGACGCGTGGATTCTGATCTCCGGGATAAATAAACATTTCTTTGAGTTGAAAAATATCGAACATGCTGTTATCGCCTTTGATATATTTCACAGCTCTGTAAGGACGATAGTTTTTTGTTTTATAGATTTTTCCGGTTTTCAGGTTGAGCCAGATTCCTTCATCTACATATTCTTTACGGGCCTGATTATCGTAACTGTTGAATGAAAGTTGCAGGATTTCCGCATTTTCTTCCCAAAGTCCCTGTTGCATCAATTCGGTTAATTTCCAAATAGTTCCGATTTGTTCTTCAATAGCAGAATTGATTTCCGGCTCTATTCCCGGATTTTCCTTGCGTTTCCGGAGATAATCTGCACTTTTACGCAGTAAAGCTGAAAGATAATTAATCTGGTCTATAACAGCAACATATTCCTCATTTTCAACATTATCCAGCTCTAACCAAAGGTTATTAAAAGCAGTTTGTATGCCGGGAATATAATAATTACCCAGTTCCTTAATTTGCGCCTGCAATGTTTTTGAGATTTTGGCATCTATTGACGACAAACCTGTCTGAACAATATTTGTCAATATTTTATTGGCAATATCTATTCCGGAAAGTTGGGTATCGATTTTTTTGATCAAAGCATTTTTATTGACCGTTTTCGGTTTTTCTGCTTTTTCTTTGATCGTTTCTTTCTCCTGGGTTTTCTTTTGTTGTTTTTGTTCTATTTTATCTCGTTTGGATAAAATGTCCACAGGAATTTCATCGGTTGCAAACGAACTTCCTTTTTCATAGGCATACAACAAACCTAAGGCATGCTTGCATGGAAATTGCCGGCTGGGACAATTGCATCTGAATACAGGATTATGTTCGTCAATATAATCGGCAGAACAGAGATAAGGATTTTTTCCGCTTCCCGCACATTCACCCCAGATAAGGGTTTGATCGGTAGAAATTTTGAGGTTTGAAAATTTGTTTTTGTTGGCTAAATCGCGTCCGTTTTTCGCAGCATCAGCATTTGGAGCTAATTCTTCAATCTTTTTTTGAGTTATTTCCATCCTACACAATAAATTACAGGGTTAAAAGCAGGGTTAATTTATTTTGAAAATTCAAAAGTAATATTTTTCAGCATAAGTACATCAACTGAAATCAAGTTATATTATTCATTTTCGGTTTTTTATTTTTTTTACAACTTACTCATAACTTTATGTCTAATTCTTTGTTTTATAAAAATAAATCTTATAAACTCAGGTGATATGAAGTTTTTTTTAATTGGAGGATTGACAATGTTATTATCAGGAACAACGGTATTTGTAAATAATTTATCGAAAGCAAATGAAAAAATTCTGACCTTGCAAAAGGTACATCAAAACATCAATCAAAAACAGAAAGGATTGAACATATCAGGAAAAAATGGAAATAAAATTAACCTGGAAAAGAATGACAGTGTGCAAATGCAACTATTCACTTCGGTCAATAGTAAAACGACAAAATAAACAAATTATATTTTCAAATTGTTTATATCTATAGATGAGTTTCTATTTTTTAGTTGAATATTTAAGGTTTAATTTTTAACTTTCGGATTTTCAACACTAAGCCTTAAACCATTCAACACTAAACAAATTGATAATATAAATTAATTTTAAGATGTACTTATGAAAAAGAAAATCACAACAGCCTTAATGGGGCTAATTATTTGTTTTACAGCAAATTCACAAGTTGATCCTCATGCCATTGGTTTACGTATCGGCGGAGGTGATAGTTTTGGGGCAGAAATATCTTATCAACACGGTCTTAGTCAAAAGAACAGGTTGGAATTGGATCTGGGATTCGGAGGAAACAGCCAATATAACCGTATGGGACTTTCAGGAATCTATCATTGGGTCTGGAATCTAGGAAATGAAGGTCTTAATTGGTATGTTGGCCCAGGAGCCGGCCTTTCCATTAACTCCGGAAAAGATGATCACGATGATTATTTCGGTTTATCCATAGGCGGACAAATCGGATTGGGCTTCAATTTCAAAGTTCCGCTTCAATTAACTCTTGACGCTCGTCCTATGTTGAATATCATATCGGATGATGATACTTTCGGATGGGGATTGGCGCTTGGTATCCGGTATAGATTCTGAATTTGTTTAAATCTCTTTATTCTGCCAGTTTCCTTTTCTCAAATAAATAAAACTGAGAATAAAGAGGATGGACATGTAAACATGCTCAGAAGTCCAGCAAACTGCCAATGAAGACTTCAAATGTACAACAATCAAATACATGTAAGAAACATAAACCAAAAGTGTTATTCCTTCTATCCATAAAGCCGTGCGGGTATTCCCGGTTCCGGAAACAGAATTGAAAAATATATTAGACACTGCGATAATAGGAATAACACTTAAAACAACCATCAGAGAAGGAAAAGCAGCATCAATCAATGTTTTATCGGAAGTATATATCGATAATGCCAACTTTGGAAAAGCTGCTATTATAACTACAATCAATCCTGATATAAACAATGCTGATTTGGCGATTTTCCAAATCAAAGGGATTACCTCTTCTTTCCTGCCGGCTCCAATCGTATTACTGACCAGCGTGTTAGTGGTTGCTCCCAAAGCAAAAATCGGAATCGTGATAATCATATACATACTTCTGACTACATTGGATATAGCCAAAGATGTTTCTCCCAAATGCTCGATAGCCAGGAAGAAATAAAACCAGGTTCCCAACGATAATACATATTGTATCATTAAAGAAAAAGATACATTCAATATGTTCTTGATTACTTCCAGATTCTTGAAATGAAAACCTTTGAATCCATATTTTTTGATATCGACCCGGAAATAAGTATAGATTATAAAAAATAAAACGGATGATACTTCCGCAATAACCGAACCTAACGCTGATCCGGCAATTCCCATTTTAGGAAATCCGAAATTCCCGAATATCAATAAATAATTGAAAAGAGTATTGACCAGCGCCATGACCAACGCATTGGCTGAAAGCACTTTTGTCTTGGTTGTCCCAACAAAAAATGCCCGGAACATCACATTGATGGAAGAAAAAAATATTCCGTAAATTCTCCAATCAAGATATTCTAAAGATGCATCCAACACATTTTTAGAAGTCAATAAAGATGACAATATCCTTTCCGAAAAAATCCGGGTGAAAGAGAATAAAAACAGTGCAACTACAAACAAAAACAGAAAACCATTCAAAATAATCTCTCCGATTTTCGAATAGTTTCCTTCGCCATTTCGCCGTCCGATAAGTATTTGAGAACCGGTACTGAAACCGAATGCAAGCATAAATACCACAACATAATATATTCCGGCCAACGCCGAAGCCCCCAATTCAACCTCTCCGACATGTCCCAAAAAAGCAGTATCAGTCACCTGAATCAGGTTCTGAATGAGTAAAGTCAAAAAAATCGGATAAGCGATCTTTCCGATTTTCGAATAGGTATATGTAATTTTTCTTTTATCCAAATCAAACGATATTAATCAAGCATCATGCTCATGTATATATTTTGGGGAAAAACGAAGGTTTTATCCAACTTTTTTATCATACCCGACAAACGATATTTTCCCTGGTCATAATGCATAAAAACGAACTTATCTTTATCCATTTTATTCTGAATACATGAAATCAGGTCTTCCAACATAGTCACATCCGAATAAAATATTTCTTTGACCAAAATTCTATCTTTTAGTGGAGATACAAACGCAATCCCTTTTTCATTGAAAAATACCAGACCGCCATCTATAAACAGGTCTTGCAGCATATTTTTGAATTGTTGTCTGCTTTTTAATACAACATTTTCTTTTTCTGATAAAAATTTAGCATATCGATTATAGCATTTAATCCAATTTGTGCCGGAAAGATTTTCTATTATAGAAAAGGTATTCACAGGGATTCTTCTCTCTGTAAATTTAATATTTTTGAAGTAAGTCGGAAAGGCTTCTTCATAACCAAATTTGGTATAATAATCAATCAGCTTTTCTTCCTGAGGAATCAAAAAAGTAAATGCATATCCTTTTTTTTTCATTTCATCAAAAGCAAAAGATAGCAATCGGGACATATAGCCTTTTTTCTGATACTCCGGATATGTCATAGCTCCGGAAATATAGCCTGCATTTACTGCTTTTTCCCCGATTTTTACTTCATAAGGTATTATCTGGAGGGAAGATACAATCATATCATTTTCCAACAAAATCACAGTTTCTTCTTTTTTGTAAATTTTGTTGAAATAAAAATCAATAAATTCTTCCGTATCGTGAAAACATAATTTCCACATTTCCATCAAAGAAGAACGATGTTTTGATTGTGCGTATCCTAATATCATATTTTTTCGGTAGCAAATCCTTTTTCCAGCAAGATCACCGGATGATACGAGTTTTTTGCCTGCCGGAGTGATTCTAATCCTAAATCTTCTTCCCTATTGATATAGGCATATCCGGAACATTCATGTTCTGCAAATTGTTGATTGATCATACTAAAACCTCCATCAATCTCATACAGAGACTTTTCAGCATGAACACCGAAAGTATCGGGAGTTAATTGTTGTCCGTATGAATATGCAACAATTTCTCCGTTCACACGTAAAGTACCGCCTTTTAGCCCCAACTTTTCAAAATTTTCGAATGCTGTTCTTGTTGCAAAACTTTCTTCTTTCAAAGATTCGTTTTCGGCACAACCTCCGTTTTCTTTACACCATTTATGATATAATTCCAAACATTCCGGAATAATATCGGGAGTAATCGGCAAATATTCGTATGTATAAGTGCGTTTGAATTTATTGACATGATTTCTTTTGGATTGTAATTTCTTACCTTTGAGCGTAATCAAATCTTCCGAAGTATAAATATATTCCGACCAATTTCTGTTTGTTTGATAATTAAATCTTCCCGGAAATACTTCATTGATCCGGGCAAACATTTCATTGGTCAGAGCATACATCCTGAAAAGTTCGTTTCTTTCTCCGGCATCAGCCATCATCATTTCGACAGCTTTTTTAAGATCTCCATTTCCAAGCGGATACATATATCCGGCTTTTTTCCCTCCTGCATAAAAACGAATCAACAGAAATCCGTCTTTGATGACAAAAGTGGTTTGATATTTATGTTTCCAACAAAAAACATTGGAAAAAGAAAAATCACAATTTCTGAAAGTACTTAGTAAAAAAAACGAATCGAATATATCTTTATCGTCAATAGTGATGGGTTGAAAGTCGAGCATAATTTATAAGAATTAAAAAAGTTAGAAGAAGTTACAGGAAGTTACAGGAAGTTAAATGAATTATAAATTTTTCTATAACTTCTTCTAACGTCCTGTAACTTCTTCTAACTTCTTTTATTTAATCAGTTTGTTTGTCGCTGTATCAGGAAATACAACCGAAGGTTTGAATTTTTTAGCTTCTTCAAAATCCATCAGGGCGTATGACATGATAATTACAATGTCTCCCGGTTGGACTTTGCGGGCGGCAGCTCCGTTGATGCAAATTACTCCGGAACCTCTTTTGCCCTTTATGATGTATGTTTCAAATCGCTCTCCATTATTATTGTTCACGATTTGCACTTTTTCTCCTTCAATCAAATTAGCGGCATCCATCAAATCTTCGTCAATGGTAATGCTTCCTATATAGTTCAGATTGGCTTCTGTGACCGATACTCTATGCAATTTCGATTTTACGACTTCTATCATCATGATATTTAATGTTATCTATCAAGCGGACTGTGCCACAAAAAACGGCAATACATCCTATTATGTAGTTGGAATCAGACCAGTCGTTAATGGATTGCAACGTATTTCCATCTACGATATCGAAATATTCAACTTTTAAATCCGGTACCTCATTGATGGTTTCTGTCACCCATTGAATTAATTCACAGACTGACTTTTCCGGTACAAAGTTATAACTTTTAAATAAGGTTTCAGATATTTCCGATGCTTTTTCTCTTTGGAAGTCGTTCAATCGCTCGTTGCGGCTACTCATTGCCAATCCGCTTTTTTCTCTGATAATCGGACAAGAAATTATTTCAACCTGAAGTTTTAATTGATTGACCATTGCACGGATAATGGCCAATTGTTGAAAATCTTTTTCTCCGAAATATGCTTTATCCGGCTGAACTGCATCGAAAAGTTTGCTGACAATCTGAGCTACCCCATTGAAGTGTCCGGGCCTGTGCTCTCCTTCCATGACTTTATCCAGAAGACCAAAATCGAAGATGCGGTTATCTTCCTCCGGATACATTTCTTTAGCCTCAGGCATAAAAATGATGTTACAACCGGCCTCTTCCAAGAGTTTGGCGTCGGTCTCAGGAGTACGGGGATATTTCAACAAATCATTTTTATCATTAAACTGGGTGGGATTGACAAATATGCTTACCACGCAAATATCATTTTCTGCAACACACTGTTTGACTAAAGAAATATGACCTTCGTGCAAAGCGCCCATCGTAGGAACAAAGCCAATAGATTTATTATCTTTTCTATATACATCCAATATGGACTGTAAATCAGAAATTGTTTTAACTATTTTCATCTTTCTAATTGGTTCGAAAAAACGGTGCAAAGAAAGTAAATAAAAATCAAATCAACATTCCCGCTGCAACCGCATCTGCTTTCTCTTTTCCTTTCAACTCGGTAACAATTTTCAATCCGAAATTTACGGCAAAGCCCGGGCCTTTTCCTGTGATGATATTTCCATCCTGAACTACAGGTTCATTGGTGATCTTTGCCCCGGTTAGTTGAGATTCGAATCCCGGATAACAAGTTGCTTTTTTGCCTTCCAAAATACCTAACCCACCGAAAACAAGAGGAGCAGCACAAATGGCCGCCAATAATCCACCTTTTTCGGCATGATGAGATATCAATTCTTTCAATGCGTTGTGAGCATTCAGGTTGCTTGCCCCAGGCATTCCTCCTGGTAAAATCAGCATTTCAGCATCAGAAAAATCTACATCTTCAAATAATTTATCTGCATGAACAGGAATACCATGAGCTCCGGTGACCTTCAAATCTTTGCTGACAGAGACAGTAGTTATATCAACTTCTCCCCTGCGAAGCACATCAATAGTGGCAATGGCTTCAATTTCTTCAAAGCCTTCAGCTAAAAAAATAAAGACGTTTTTCATAAACTTGAACTTTTTGGAATTGAAAATGGAGAATTGAAAATTGAAAACGAGAGAACATTATTAATTCAATTTTCAATTCTCCATTTTCAATTATTTAAATGAATATTTGTAAGTAATCGTTCCGGACTGATTATTCGTTCCGTTAATTACATTGAATTTGGCTTTACGGGCAGCTTCCAATGCGGAGTTGCGCATGGTGGCGTTATCAATATTTGTACCTCTCCCTATTTCTGCAAAAATAATATTGCCTTTAGGATCTACCGTGATATTGACCACAATACGACCTTCTTCCTGTACAGAATAAGCAGGTTTAGGCAATCCTCCGGAGCCAAGGCTTCTTCCTGCTAATGAAAACTCTCCGGTTCCACCAATGCCCGAACTGGCTCCCTGAGTAGAATTACCCTGTGCGCTTCCTTGTATTCCGGTTCCTGATGTTGATGTACCTCTGCTACCTGTACCGGATGATGAACTTCCTCCAAGAGCTCCTGCAACCTGATTATTGATCGTTTGGCGGCGTTGTTGTTCCTCTTGTTGTTGGCGGCGTTGTTGTTCTTGTTGTCTTTGCAATTCTTGTTGTCTTTGTCTTTCCTGAGCAGTACGAAGATCCTGTTCTTTTTGAGCGTCTTTTTTCGGTTTTGTTTCCGGAACCTTAATCGTTTGTTCTCTACTTTGAGTAATTACAGGCTTGGGCGGAACTGAAACCTTTGGTTTAGAAGGAGTAGAAACTTCAGGTTTGGATGGTTGCTGAACTTGAGGAGTTTGTTCTGCCGGCGGTGCATCGACAGTCCGGGGTTCAAAAGTTCCGGCAGCTTCATTAACATTTCCAAAAGCAACAAGAATTCCTCCTTCTTCTTCCGGAATAACTGTTTTTATTACAATAAAAAACAATAATAATAAGATAAGTGCATTGATTATCAATGAACCTGCCACTCCGTATATTTGTTCTTTTGTAGCTTTCATTCGTTCTATTTTGAGATAGGACGGGTTATTAATACCATTTTGAAATTATTTTCATTGGCTATATTCAAGACCTTAACTACTTCTTTGTATGGAATAGTCTCATCAGCATATAAAGCTATAAAAATTTCAGGTTCTTTTGCATAACAATCTTTCAAAAAAGGAGTTATCTGATCAAATGAAACTTTTTTTTCTTTTTGAGGACCATAAGCTACATAGTAGTTCAGCTTTGAATCGATTGTAACCCTTGTCAATGGTTTCGCCGCAGACTGTTTTTGGCTTTGAGGCAGTGTTACTTTGATTGCATTGGGAATCACAACCGTAGATGTAAGCATAAAAAATATCAATAACAGAAAAATCATATCCGTCATTGAAGCCATGCTGAACTCGGCAGAGATCTTATTTCGTTTTTTCAGTGCCATGAGATTGAATTAATTAAGCGGTTCGTTCAATAAATCCATAAAATCCATGGTACGGGCTTCCATTTTATTGACGACTCCACTCACCAAACCTACAAGATAATTATATGAAAATAGAGCGATAACTCCTACAATCAAACCGGCAACAGTTGTTACCAATGCTTCATATATTCCTGAAGATAAAAGAGTTATGTCCACATTACTTCCGGCATTGGCCATATTAAAAAAGGCTCGTACCATTCCGGTTACAGTCCCGAGAAATCCAAGCATCGGAGCTCCTGCCGCTGCTGTAGCAACCCAGGTAAATCCTTTTTCCAATTTGGCAATTTCCATATTACCTACATTTTCAATGGCGACAAGCACATCGTTCATTGGTTTTCCTAAACGGGAAATGCCTTTTTCTATCATCCGTGAATAAGGAGTATTTGTTGTTCTGCATAAATTGAGGGCAGACTCTATTTTTCCATCATGTATATAATCTTTTATCCTGTTCATAAATGAAGAATCTTCTCTTCCTGCTTTACGGATAACCAATATTCTTTCAATTAAAATAGCAATAGCAATGACCAATAAAAGGGCTATAGGAATCATGATCCAACCACCTTTTAATGCCAGTTCAAAAACATTGATATGTGCTTCTTTCACAACATTGGTTCCACTTAGATCCGGCATTGTTTGCGTTAATTGCTGCGCGCCTTCTTGAATTGTAAGTAACAAACTCATGATTTTTCTATTGTTTAATTTTTATTTATCTTCGAAAATAATATCTTTGCAATTGCTATCAACTTGCAAAAATAATAGAATTGCCGGAATAAAAACGTTATGCTATCTAAAGAAATCTTAACCAAAGAACTTCCAATGCTAAAACTTACCGATACGGGAAGTTATTCTCATTCTTTAATGGAAGAATATAAGCTTAAACATCTTCCTGTTACAAGCAATGGGGCTTATATTTTTTTATTGACAGAAAAAGATATTTTCTTTATGGAGAATACAAATGATCCCATTGAAAATATCAGTGTTTTCGCTCCATGCGTAGGAGAAGAAAGTCATATCCTGGAAGTATTACGGATTTTCGCAAATGAAAAACTGACGTTGCTTCCGGTTGTCGATGAACAGGGAAATTATGTGGGTGGAATCACATCTGAAAAACTAATCGAAAAATTAGATGAAATGATTAATTCCTCCTCACAAGGAAGTATGATCGCCTTGGAAATCAATCAATATGATTATGATTTATCGAATATAGCCCGGCTTGTTGAGTCTAACGACGCAAAAATAATGACTTTATTCAATTATCCGATCAAGGAAACCAACAAGCAACTCGTTTTGATTAAGATTGATCTTGAAGATACCTCTGCCGTATTAAGAAGTTTGGAGCGTTTCAACTATCAAGTGCTTTATTATCAGCAAAAAGGAGGCATTGTAGATGATGTGCTCAGGAAACGATTGGATGAACTGATGTATTATTTAAAAATGTAATAAATGAAAATAGGTATTTTCGGGAATGACCTACCTTCAGATCGTTTGCTTCAAATAAATAAAGTATTTGATAAACTTTCGGATTTAAAAGCTGAGGTTTTTGTAGAAAAAGATTTTTATAATTCTTTAGAAAAAGAGTTATCATACTCCCCTCCTATCGAAGGAATGATCAATAATGATGATTTCATGCTTGATATTGCCATCAGTTTCGGAGGTGATGGTACATTCCTGCGAACAGCAGCATTAATTGGAAAGAAAAATATACCTATACTTGGAATCAATGCCGGACGACTCGGATTCCTTGCCGATGTGAGTTATGACGAAATAGAAGAAACCCTGGATGAAGTTTTTGCAAATGATTATAAGATCGAAGAACGAACATTATTAAGATTACATACGGAAAAAAAAGTCTTTGCCGATTTCAATTATGCATTGAATGAAATTGCCATACTGAAAAGAGACACATCGTCAATGATTTCGATCCGTACTTATCTGAATGAAGAATACCTGACGGATTATTTAGCTGACGGACTTGTTATAGCAACACCAACCGGTTCAACAGCCTACTCCATGAGTGTAAACGGTCCAATCATTTTACCACAAGCCAAAAGCTTGGTATTAAGCCCAGTAGCTCCTCACTCATTAAACGTTCGTCCTTTAATCATCCCAGATGATTTCAACTTAACAATAGAAGTAGAAAGCCGGAGTCAAAACTTTTTAATCGCTTTGGACGGACGTTCCGAAGTATTTTCTACAGGAACGAAACTTGCTATTCGCAAAGCAAATTTCTCAGTCAAATTAATCAAACGGAATAAAAACTCATTTTACAAAACACTGAGAGATAAACTTATGTGGGGAGCCGATGGAAGATTTCGTCCATAACTAAAGTAAAATTAAAGAAATTATTTGGAAAATTAAAATAAAAGTTATTCCTTTGCACTCGCAAAAATACGGTACCTTGGCCGAGTGGTTAGGCATCGGTCTGCAAAACCGCGTACGGCGGTTCGAATCCGCCAGGTACCTCCAAGTGATGAAATCCCAATAGATTCAGGTCTGTTGGGATTTCGTCATTTATATGGGTTTTCACCCCACTTTTTCCACTGCTGCGGCGAATAACCTGTAATCTGTTTGAACCAGCGGGAGAAATTATAGGGCTGAATGATCCCGACCATCCTGCCGACTTCTTTGGTCGTTTTATAGGGATATTCCTTAAGCAGGATTTTGGATTCTTCGATACGCAGAGCGTTGAGCCATTGCTGAAACGAACAGCCTAAGCGCCTGTTAAGATAGGCGGACAGATAAGTGTGATTGGTGCCCATTTCGTACGCCACTATTTTTATAGTCAGAGAATCCCTGCAGAAACGCTTCTCTTCACACCAACGATCAACCAGCAAAGAAAGTTTTTCGACATAACCTTTCACTGAGCGGTTACCTACTTCTGCCAGAATACACCCATTCTCAGCACTTTCAACCTCCGAATTCACATTGCGAGCCTCACCCACATAAACGAATACATACGCATAATTCAGCAAACGTATGGCGAAATAGAGATAAAACAGGATGGTGGCCACACGCAGCGACAGGCTCAGTTCGACGATGTAAAAACTCATCAGGTTCAGCAGTGCAAGCCCGAGGGTCATCGTAAGCGCCCCATTCATCCATGAAAAACGCAGTGTGCCATCGTAATAGTTTTCCATCGCCTGTGCGTTGGAGCGGTATTCCCTGCGGCAAACTCTGATCGTCCAGAATATCTGTCCTGCATAGGCCGCACCCAAGGCAAACGATGAGAAAGAGTATGCAAAAGGGACGAAGATCATTATCCCGCCTGCCAATAAGATGAGGGGCAGTCCCAGCAAACCGTAACGCCGGAAGCTGCGGATACTTTTCCGGGAAGGCTCCTGCAACAACAGATATGCATAGGTATTAAACCATGCATGAATCAGGCTCACCGTCCCTATACTGTAAATAGTAATGTAATTCCGCTCACTGTCTGCCGGCAGAAAGACAAAGTCGATGATACCCGTAACTCCCAGCAACAAATAGGCGCAGGCAAATATCCTGCGACTTGTCCGGTAAGGTGCTAACCTTTTATCATGCGGAACATAGACGGTCAGTAGCGTGATTCCCATTGAGAGAAACAGCACCGTATAGGCTATAGTTGCATATGTATAAATTGTATTCATCTATACACAAAGATAACGTTTATTAATTGAATTTAAATACGTGGTAATATTTAGAAACTATCTTTTGTCTTTAGCCTTTAACCGAAAAAAGGGAACCAGGCTGTCCAATCAATAAAAACTTAAAAAAACAAAAAAAGATTGCGTGTGCATCAATTTGACCGACATGCAAATTATTGTTTAGACATTTATTGCAAAATTACAAACATATGGAATATATACTATAATTATATTTCAAAAACCACAAACAACTAAACATCAATCTTATTAACTTATAAAAAATACTTTATGGAAAAGATAGACTTTGCACGCAGATTACTCCCGGATAAGCCAGGATCCTTACTCCGGAGTGAAATGAAATATTCTTTTTCAGGAAGAAGTTCAGGGAAAGGATTCAGAGCATCAATCCTGAGTTTTATTATCACTTTGGGATTTCTTTTTGTTTCTACTGTAAACAGTTGGGCCAGGCTTGACAACCCAAGAGTTGTTGAAGCAAATTTCAGTAACGCATACATAGAATTCGAGGTAAACTACTATGATGAAGAAAGTTATGACCAAGGATTATTATATTTTCCATCTACACAACAAGAATCTTACCTGTACTATGAGATAGACGGTAGGGTACAAAGACTTGCAAACATGCGTTCGTTTCATGCGCCGGGAGATGAGCAGAGCGAGGACAGTTGGTACTGGTGGAGAATAACGCCTGCTGCTGACATGCCTGGCGACATTTCTGCCCGGCATTATAAGGATGCAAACTCTTATGATGGCTGGGTGAATACTCCTGTACTGGAAAAGGGGAAAGAAAGCGGAGAAATAAGAAATTACAAACCTGGCGGCAGTTCTAAGACGTATGGTCTGTTACGTTGGTATTACCCTACCGAATTAGTAAATAAAACAATCACGCTTAAAGCCCATTTATATGTAGATATAAATGAAAGAGATGACTATATTATAGATGTCACATTAGGGGAATATAATATCATAGCATTTCCTGATAAAGATCCGCTTACCTGTGCATTCGGCGAGGCAAGCCAGGGTGAAGTAAATAAATACCGGATCAACTACAGTTTCAAGTCCGATCCTTTTAATATTAACTTTATCAGATTTAATGGACAGGGTTTATGGGAAAAGATGACTAACAGAACCGGTTATTTTTCAGTACCGGTTCAAGAAGTCCCGAAAACATATACTGTCAATTATAGAGCCTTTACAACAGAGCGACCTGTTCCATGTAATACTATTGATTATGAAGAATCTCAACAAATACTTGCTCCGGCTTATCATCAGGCTAAAAATTTTAAGGCGGATTATGATGTAACTGGGAAAATTAATCTAACCTGGAATATTGGGGATCAGGGAAGAGGAAATGGAGAATGTATCGAAGGAGATGAATTTGAAATCCAGCGGGTTACGTATGTAAACTTAAACGATACCATTACGATAAGCAAAATCGCTTTCGATCGCAGCCAAACAAATTACATCTTTGTGGATGATGTCGGGGTTATGAACCCTCAGGGGAAATTTTACTACAGGATCCGGAGAACCGCCACAAGTAATTGGAAATGGACTGTTTCTCAATCAACGGAAATTACTGTTTCGGCAAAGCATACAGGCGTAAAAACTTGTTCTGCAAATCTCGCAAGTGATAATCATGCGATCAATATTACATGGGAAATCGATACCGGAGTCTGGACTCAGGGTTCAACAT
>JAVBLQ010000138.1:0-36298 GCA_031553435.1 Bacteroidales bacterium
CTTGATTACGCAAAAGATGCACCCAAACTTTTCTCTCCCGACAAAGAAACTCCGCAACTTTGGAGCATGCTCGAAGGCGACGAGCTTTGCATTGAGATGCTTCCCAAAAAAGAATACCGGGAAATTACCCTGGGAGTAAAAACAGGAGAAGAAGATAATTACACGATTTCTTTGGATGAAGGCTACGAAGGTTTCTACCAATCCATTGTCCTTTTTGACAAAGAAACTGGTGAAAGAACTAATCTTCTCACAGATACTTACTCCTTTCCATCCAATGAACTCAATACAACTGATCGTTTCATCCTGGAATTGAACCGGATGTCGACATCGATTGACAATGCTCAAACAGATAATGTAGTTATCTATGCAAGCAACAAACAATTGTTTGTCAAGAATATCCAACAGGGAGACAAAATCCAGGTGTTTGATGTGACGGGAAGAATGGTGCTTTCTGCAACAGCACAAAGTTCTGATTTCACAGATAATATGGAAACTACAGGAACATTAGTAGTTAAGATCAGTGGCAATACGTATAAAACAGCTAAGGTAATTAATCGATGAAAAATAGTTACACAGAGCTACGCAGAGAACCACAGAGTAGAGGTTGTCTCAAAAGTGAAATTAGCACACAGAATACACAGATTATACGGAAAATTACAATTCTTATTATTTCGACAAATTGCTTATTCTTAAGTGAATACAAAATAAATAATTTGTGTTATTCTGTTTAATCCGCGTATTCTGTGTGCTATTAGTTGACTTTTGAGACAGCCTCCACTCTGCGCTCCTCCGAGTAACTCTGTGTTAGAAAAAAAAGAGAAAAATGAAAAAAACAATATACATCATCTTGCTCACGATCCTGACTTGCAGCCTGCATGCCCAGGGATTGTACAAGAACACGGAAGAAAACAAGGCCGCTTCCACCACAGAATACAGCCCCTCGATCCTCAGGGCTAAACCTGATCTGCCGCCCGGACCGGGAATCGATGAATCGGAGCAAGTTCCACTTGGTGAAGGACTGCTGTTGCTCGCTATGCTCGCGGGTGCACGGTACGCGGTGCACGGTGCACGGAGAAAAACTAAAAGATAAAAACTAAAAATTAAAAATCCGTGATGGCCTGTGTATTCCGTGTACTCCGCGTTCCATCACGTAAAACTTAAAACGTATAACATAAAACTTAAAATAAAGATGAAAACAACGAAAATTTTAATTTCAATCTGTGTCGTTCTATTTCTGACGACAATACAAATGACTGCACAGGTTACCATTGGCAGCCAGAATGCGCCCAATGCTTCGGCTGTACTTGATTTGCAAACAACGAATAAAGGATTGTTATTACCCAGAGTGGCGTTGACCTCAACTACTGCCGCTACACCTTTGAGCGCGCATGTGGCAGGGATGACGGTGTATAATACGGCAACTGTGGGAACAGGCAATAATGCTGTTGCCCCGGGACAATATTATAATGACGGAACAAAATGGATTCGCATTCAAGAATATACAGAACAAGTTGACCCAACTTTTATGGTGTGGGTAAATACTCCAAATCCCAATACAGCAACAGCATTTGATAATGTACCATATTATGATGAAGATGGTGGTGTTAATCCGGATTTTACCAATGATAATACATTAAAAGCCGGCACTTCTTATCTATACATTGGAACAGATGGTAGTAATTGGAATTATAATGGAACAACTTATATTACTTATAAAGCTGCTATTGCAACTGAATGGAATTTATCGGGATCAACTGTAGATGCTGGAAGTAATAAAACAGCTACTATATCACGTACTGGAGGTGTTGGAGTAGGTGGCAGTGTTCCGTTTTATTCAAAATTTTATGTATTTTCAGACAAATGGGCTTCACTTTCCGATGGAAGCAAGCAATCCATTGGAGCTTATGTAAGTTCTGCATTGGCAGCAGGGAGTGGTTCTGCAAATCACTTTCAATTAGGGCTTCTATCAAAAGTAACAACAAATGTTGCTTCAGGGAATTCTAATACAGGATACGCAGTAGGACTTGCTGCACAAGCATTTCGGAGAAGCTCAACCAATGGTGGTACTTTGTCCATCCAAAAAGGAGTCGAAATTACTTATGGACATTATCAGGATCAGGTAACAGGTACAACAATAGAGTCACACGGCCTTGAAATCAGACCTTATGTTCAATCTGGTACTGTTACTAATATGTATGATATATATGTTACAAACACATCAGGTATTGGCATTGGTACTGTTACAAATAAATACGGACTATATCTTCTTGGGGCTGATAAAATCAATTATTTTGCAGGAAAATTGGGTCTAGCAACAACAACTCCAGATCAGGCATTACATGTAAAAGGAGGAGTCTTGGTAGAGGCTACTGGAACAGGAACAGCTGGTGGAACTACTAATGGAACATCAGCAACGAATGGTACTTATATTAATAGCAATGGATATGTTGCATCACAAAGTACAGGAACATATTCCTTATATCTATCAAAAGCATCAGGTTATACAGCTGGTCTTGCTGCCTTTTATGTAAATGGAACTACTGTAGGTACTATTACAACCAATGGAACAAACACAACATACAACACAACCTCAGATGCCCGGCTAAAGGAAAATGTAACAAACACTTCATTTGGTTTAACCGATATAATGAAAATGAATGTAAAAGATTACAATTTCAAATCGGATGATAAAAAAGCTCTGAACACTGGTTTCATCGCACAAGATTTGTATAATGTTTATCCCCAAGCTGTAACGGTGGGTGGTGAAAATGAAAAAGAAGATCCATGGATGGTAGATTATAGCAAATTGGTTCCTGTATTAGTAAAAGCTATTCAGGATCAACAAAAAATTATCGACCAACAAGAAGTTCGTATTAAAGCATTAGAGAGCAAATAAAACCTGACAGGGTTCAAAACCCAGTTAGAGTTAAAAACATCCTCATTGTGAAATGAGTTCAAGGGCACGTCAACGCAGACAATTCCACACCCGCACGGTTCTTTTTTATTCCTTTTAACACAAACCAGAGTGCGGAGTGCTTGGGAGAGGCCATTAGGGGGCCGCTCTGCGTTGAAACTCTTGAAATAATTTTCCATTTTCCATTTTCAATTAAGAAATCCAAATATTTTTGTATTCTGCCTTTAATACATTAAGTTTGTATTCATGAAGATTGAAACAAAAAAATTTATATACGCATCCGTTTTCCCTATCATTTTCGTTATTCTGCTATGGATAATAAAAATTCTCGAATGGAGCCTGAATGCAAACTGGTCTGATCTTGGAGTTTTCCCATTAGAATTTAAAGGTTTGATCGGAATTTTTACATCTCCGCTCATCCATGCCGATTGGATGCATCTGTTTTCCAATTCTATTCCCTTATTGATATTGGGATGGTGTTTATGTTATTTTTATTCAGACATTTCATACAAAGTATTTTTACTGATCTGGATACTTTCAGGTATGATTCTCTGGCTTATCGGACGAGATTCATGGCATATCGGGGCCAGCAGTTTGGTCTATGGATTATCCTTTTTCCTTTTTTTTAGTGGGATTTTCCGCCAGCATACTCCTTTAATTGCAATTTCCTTGTTGGTCGCATTCCTTTATGGAAGTACAGTCTGGAATATGTTTCCCGTATCCGAACTGATCGTAAAAGATGTTTCATGGGAAGGACATCTTTCCGGAGCAATCAGCGGTTCCATCTGTTCCATTATTTTCAGAAAATACGGACCTCAAAAACCTGAACCGGAAGAAGAAAATCCAGAGGATGACAATGAAGATGATAACGAAATTCTATTGCACCGCTTTTGATACAACCTCATTATTTGTATATTCTGAAAAAAATAACTATATTTCGAAAAAATTAACATAATTATGGAATGGTTTAATAGTTTGGAACCCTTACTGAAAATTTACTGGGCAATCGCAATTGTAACCAGTTTGATTTTTATCGTTCAGTCAGTTATGACTTTTATCGGAATGGATTCTCATGATGGATTAAATGTTGATTTCGACGGCGATGTACATGTAGAAGGTCCTTTTCAGCTTTTTTCATTGAGAAATCTGATTAATTTTTTTCTCGGATTCGGATGGGCAGGTATTTGTTTTTATGGCAGCATCACATCTCATTTTGTATTAAATGCAATCGCATTGCTGGTTGGTATTGTTTTTGTGATATTATTTTTCTTTATCATGAAACAAATCATGAGATTGGCAAAAGATAATACTTTCAGATTAGAAGAAATTATCGGTAAAAATGCAGATGTCTATCTTGTGATCCCGGGAGAAAAAAAAGGAAAAGGAAAAATTCAGGTCAGTGTACGCGGATCTGTTCACGAAATAGATGCCATGACCGAAGGTGAAAAAATTCCTACCGGAGGAAAAGTCAAAGTAGATCAATTGATAGATCAAACCGCTTTGGTTTCAAAAATATAGAAATAAATGAGGCTGTCTCAAATCCGTGTCATCTGTGTTCTATTGAGACAGCCTCATAAAACCTCTTAATTAATTAATCAACATGGAACCCATTTTTTTAATCGCCGTTGGCGCTGTAGTCATTTTTATATTAGTAGCCTCATTAGTTTCACGTTACAAACGCTGTCCTTCCGATAAAGTATTAGTTGTTTACGGAAATACCGGAGGCTCTTCCGCCAAATGTATTCATGGAGGAGGCGCTTTTATCATGCCGGTTATTCAGGATTATGCCTATCTGAGCCTGATCCCAATTTCCATTGAAGCCAATCTGACCAACGCATTGAGCCGCCAGAATATCCGCGTCGATGTACCTTGCCGTTTCACCGTCGGTATTTCAACAGAACCGGAAAGTATGAACAATGCAGCAGAACGTTTGTTAGGACAAACTTCCGATCAAATTCAGGAATTAGCAAGAGATATTCTTTTCGGTCAACTCCGTTTAGTTATTGCAACCATGTCAATCGAAGAAATCAACTCCGACCGTGATAAATTCTTAGATAATATTTCAAAAAACGTAGAAGCCGAATTGAAAAAAATAGGCTTGAAACTTATCAACGTTAACGTAACCGATATCAGAGACGAATCCGGTTATATCGTTGCCTTGGGAAAAGAAGCTGCCGCTAAAGCTATCAACGAAGCCAAAGTAAGTGTGGCTGAACAAGATAAAATCGGGGAAATCGGTAAGGCTGAAGCCGAAAGAGACACCCGTATCCGTACTTCAGAAGCCAATGCCGTTGCCGTTAAAGGAGAAAACCAGGCTAAAATAGAAATCGCCAACTCAGAAGCTCTCCGCCGTGAAAAAGAAGCTGAAGCTTTGAGAATTGCAATCACCGCCGAAAAAGTACAACAAGCCAAAGCATTGCAAGATGCTTATGCTGCCGAACAACAAGCCGAAAGTGTCCGTGCCGAACGCGAACGTTCAACTCAACAAGCCAACATCATTGTTCCTCAGGAAATCGAAAAACAACGCCGTATCATTGAAGCTCAGGCCGAAGCCGAAAAAATACGTGAAAATGCACGCGGGGAAGCCGACGCCATTTTCGCCAAAATGAATGCCGAAGCAAGAGGTCTCTATGAAATCTTGACCAAACAAGCCGAAGGTTATGATAAAGTAGTAAAAGCTGCCGGAGGAGATCCTTCCAAAGCCTACTTATTACTGCTTGTCGAAAAACTTCCTGAATTGGTTAAAACCCAGGTTGAGGCCGTTAAAAACATCAAAATTGATAAAATTACTGTTTGGGACGGAAACAACGGAAAAGACGGCAACACATCTACCGCAAATTTCATTTCGGGCATGATGAAATCAGTTCCCCCATTAAATGACTTATTCAACATGGCAGGACTGAATCTTCCCGAATATCTGAAAGGAAAAGAAAAAGAAAACACTGAAGACATCAAAGATGTTGACATTGAAGAAAATAAATAATATTTGAGTGAAGAACTAAGAACTAAGAGTGAAGAATTTTCATGTTTAATGATTCCTCACTCTTAGTTCTTCACTCTTAATTCTCAATTGAATGTTTTACCCCGAAAATTTTGAAACAAAAATAGGCTTTGACAAAATCCGCACACTCATCGCAGCCAAATGCCTTAGCACTTTAGGAGAAGAAAAAACGGAAGAAATGTCTTTTAAAGAAGACTATACCGTTATCAATGAAGAAATTCACCAAACATCCGAGTTTACGCGCATACTTCAGGAAGAAGAAGATTTTCCTTCCGATTCATTTTATGATGTTCGCCCGGCTCTGAAAAAAATCCGGATCGAAGGAACCTATCTGGATGAAAGAGAAGTATTTGATCTCAGACGTTCTCTGCAAACCATTCATCAGATCGTTACTTTTTTTCAAAACAAAGAAGAAAATGTAACTTATCCGTATTTACAAGCTTTAGCCGGAGATATTTTTGCATTTCCCAAAATTACAACCAAAATAGATACGCTCCTGGACAAATACGGACGAATCAAAGATAATGCATCCAGCGAACTTTCACGCATCCGGAGAGAATTATCATCCACAATGAGCGGAATTTCCAAAAGCTTACACTCAATCCTTCGATCTGCTCAATCTGAGGGAATTGTAGACAAAGATGTCGCTCCAACCATGAGAGACGGAAGATTGGTCATCCCGATTGCTCCCGCTTACAAAAGAAAAATCAAAGGAATTGTTCACGATGAATCTGCCAGTGGAAAAACCGTCTTCATCGAACCGGCCGAAGTAGTCGAAGCAAACAACCGGATCCGGGAACTGGAAGGAGAAGAAAAACGTGAAATCATCCGTATCCTGATTGATTTTACTAACTTCGTCAGACCGGAAATTCCTGAGATACTGGTATCTTACGAATTCTTGGCAACAATAGACTTTATCCGAGCCAAAGCATTGTTTGCATTGGATATCAATGCTATTTTACCTGTATTCGAAAACAAGCAACAAATAGATTGGGATAGAGCCAAGCATCCCCTACTCTATCTTTCCCACAAAAAACAAAATAAAGAAATCGTTCCTCTGGATATCACATTGGATTCGGAAAAAAGCAGGATATTGCTCATATCCGGCCCCAATGCAGGAGGTAAATCCGTATGCCTGAAGACAGTAGGTCTATTACAATACATGTTGCAATGCGGATTGCTCATACCTTTGAGCGAATCATCCAGAACCGGAATTTTCAGTAAAATATTTATCGACATCGGAGATGAACAATCTATCGAAAATGATCTAAGTACATACAGTTCACATCTGACAAACATGAAATTTTTTGTCAAAAACTGTACACTGGAAACATTAATTTTGATCGATGAATTTGGTAGCGGAACAGAACCTCAAATCGGAGGCGCCATTGCTGAAGCTCTATTAGACCGATTTAATAAAAGTCACTGTTTTGGCATCATCACCACCCACTATCAAAATCTGAAACATTTTGCGGAAGACAGGGAAGGCATTATCAATGGCGCCATGTTGTATGACAGGCATTTGATGCAACCATTGTTCAAACTCTCTATCGGAAATCCAGGAAGTTCCTTTGCTGTGGAAATCGCCCGGAAAATAGGACTTCCCGAAGATGTAATCGCCGAAGCATCTGCCATCGTTGGAAGCGACTACATTGATATGGACAAATATCTGCAAGACATTGTCCGTGACAAACGTTATTGGGAAAATAAACGCCAAAATATTCGTTTCCAGGAAAAAAAGCTGGAAGATATTACAAAAAAGTACGAAGAAGATATCCTTTCCCTGGAAAAACAACGCAAAGAAATTTTGGCAAAAGCCAAAGTAGAAGCCGAAAAAATCCTCTCGGAAGCCAATGCCAGAATTGAAAAAACCATCCGGGAGATCAAAGAAGCCCAGGCTGAAAAAGAAAAAACAAAATCAGTCCGGAAATCTTTGGAAGAATTCAAATCTTCAGTTGAACAAGCTGATATAATCGACGACAAAATTGCCCGTAAAATTCAAAAAATAAAAGAAAAAGAAGCCAATAAGAAAAATAAAAAACAAGAGTCATTATCCGGTAATAATCAGAAAAAACAACCGTTCAATCCGGAAGTTCTGGAAATTGGAGACGATGTACGTTTGAAAGGCCAAACTTCTACAGGGAAAATATTGGATATCCAAGGCAAAAACATTACCGTCGCTTTTGGAGTAATCAAATCAGTCGTCAAATCTGATCAATTGGAAAAAATAAGTAAAACGCAGATAAAAAAGGAATTACCTAAAAATACATTCCTCAGCGCTCAAACTTCCGATGATATTTACGAAAAGAAACTCAATTTCAGACAAGACATCGACATTCGCGGCATGAGAGCTGAAGAAGCCTTACAAGCAGTTACCTACTTTATCGATGATGCCATTCTGGTAGGTGTACCCAGAGTCCGTATTCTCCATGGCACAGGGACCGGAGCTTTGAGACAAATCATCCGGAATTATCTGGGAGCTACATCGGGAGTCAAACATTTTCATGATGAACATGTTCAATTCGGAGGTGCAGGAATTACGGTGGTGGAGTTGGAATAGATTAAGAACTAAGAAACTGTTTAAGTTTTCACATTGAAATCGATATGAATACTTTTGGGTGCACCGTGTACCATGCACCCAAAAACATTCAATTAGGTTACATTTTGAAAACTTAAACAGTTTCTTAATTTCTTCACTCAAATAGGGACCGCTGTCATCCCTATCTTCTCAAAAGCTTTTGCCAATTTTTCAGGATTAGTTTTATCTGTTTTGTAAGTGATTGTAACTGTTTTATTTATCAAGTCACATTTCAAATCGGTCACACCTTTTTCAAATGCAATATTTTTCTCTACCTTAGCCTGGCAGTTTTTACAGAACAAGCCATCTACCTGAAAAGTGATAGTTTCCTTTCCCTTTTTCTTTTCTTGTTTTACATCTTGTGCAAACACTTGTGTTGCCAAGCAACTCCCTAATAACAGGACAACTAATAATAATAATTTTGTTTTCATATTTTTTTTATAATCTCGGAATATTATACCTCAAACCTACATAAAATTTCCGGCCATGTAATGGTCCCCAGACAATAGAAGAATCAAATTTATCTCCCCACGGATTTTGCGGATCGATAATAGGATTCTTTTGAACAAAATCCAATATATTTTCAGCTCCCACATACACAGACCAAGTCCTGAAATACTTGGTAATCTGGGCATTCAAAATAGTAACCGAAGGAAATTCATCATCCCAAAGCGGTTGCAACTGATCCGGTTCCGGCAAATTACCTCCTCCGTTGAACTGAGCTGTCACATCAAATTGCCATTTTTTCAAGGGAGTCTGATAAGAAGCCGTAAGCAATGACTTATAGTCATTTGTAAACGGTTTTTTCTTCAAAACGCCATTGTAAGTAGTTTTCACATCCGTCAACCGGTATGCAGCCGTCAAAGTAAATCCTCTGAAAAACGGATACGACATTTCTACCTGAAAATTAGACGAATATGATTTTCCATCCAAATTATAAAAAGAAACCGCATGCGGATCCGAATCCAAATCAACAACCAGTTGTTTCTCAAAGTCAGTATAATACCACTCCGTATTCAAAGTTAATTCTTTTCCTGCAAGCGGAATAAAAAATGAAAGATTTGCGCCATAATTCCAAGCCTCTTCCATGTCAAGATCCTGAGCAATATTTATTTTCCGGCTACTGGCCATATAAAAATTATTCTCCGGAAGAACATGTACGGTTCTGAATCCTTTACCAACCGAAGCTCTCACGTGAAACCAATCTGTCACATTATACTTAACATGCATTCTCGGGGTAACAAAAAACTTATACAAACTACTATAATCGGCTCTTACTCCCGCTGAAACAATCAAACGATTATCCTTATTAAAAGTGTATTCGGCATAAGCTCCCGGAACAATTTCCTGTTGGTTATCAAATATTTTTGCTGCATTTGATTGCACAGGAAGATCCAATATATAATTTTCATTGAAATAATCATAATTCAAACTCAAGCCGGTACTGATCCGGTGCTCTTCATTGAAGTTGCTTTCATACATCAATGATGCATACAGATTGGTTTCATAAACATTATACGGACGGAAACCATACGATGATTTTTGCTCATGATACGATCCGCTCACAATCAATGCCACACTTTCATTCTTTTCCGTATCAAGAATCAAGCCATTTTTGGCAAAAGCCTCTATCCTGTTGGTTTCGGCTTTTGTTCTGTATAATGAATCCGTAACAACATCCGAAGTTTGTCCTCCCGTCCTGTTCTCATTCAAAAAACGGACACCATATTGACCGATAAAATTATCCGTATGATATTCCCAACGATTCATCAGATTAAACTGACGTTTGAGCGGCGTATCCAAAAAACCGTCATCGTTCATATCGTATTCTTTTTCTTCTGTGGAGAAATGTCCCAGAATTGTTGTTGATAATTTATTATTCAATAAGGCAGTTGCATCGGCATTCAATTCAAAACGGCCATTATCACCGGCAAACACATTAGCTGAGAAGATGTCAGCTATCGGTTTCGGCTTTTTGAACTCAACATTAATCTGTCCTGCAATGGCCTCATAGCCATTTTTAACAGAAGAAGTCCCTTTGGAAATAAATATACTTTCCAACCACGGACCCGGCACATAATCAAGGCCGTATGGTGATGCTACCCCACGAAAATTCGGAAAATTTTCGGTCAACATCTGTACATAAGTACCGGAAAGTCCCAACAAACGAATCTGTCGCGCACCTGTGGCCGCATCCGTATAAGCTACATCTACAGAAGGATTTGTCTCGAAACTTTCTGCCAGATTACAGCAGGCAGCCCGGCTCAGTTCATCTCTTGTTATTTTTTGAGTTTGTACCGTCGTTAATCTGGAAGAAATCAAACCAGGAGCACGGTTAGTAACAACAAATTCCTTCAACTCTACGGTGTCTTTCAACAAAGTTGGTTCTGTTGCCGGTAAAGTTTGAAGCGAAAGTAAAACAAGAATTAATAATAAAATATGCTTCATGAAATAATTTTTGATTTGATAAATATGTATTGTGTTATTGCATAGAATACACAACATTATCAAATCAAAAACACTTGTATAAACGAAAGATATTCTTTAGGAGAGAAAAGCGGAGGACCTGAATAATCGGCAAAAAACAAAGAATTTCCGATAACAGGTTGCAATAAAAATAAATCAGTTTGAATGGTAACCGGCAAACAAGTTATTTGAGTAAAACTCTGGGAATCAATATGTCTTGAATCCCAATCAAAACTTATTTTCTTGACTTCGGGAGTACATGGCGCTTCTTTTGATGATTCATCACAACAATTCTTTGAATCGTCATTTATTTCATCCATATGGCACGAAACAGCATCCTCACAACAACAAGATGAAACTTGTTCAGATAAGGCCATAACTTTATCACAGTCAAAACACTTACAAATGATCTGACGCAATCCGGCTCCTCCGATTGTAACGCTCAAAGCCAATGTGATGATTAATATGCCTTTAAAAAGCTTCATAATTTGCTGCAAAGATACAGAAAAGTTACTAGTTACAACTTACTGGTTACAAGATTATATATTTTTGGCAAAAGGCGAAGGGCAAAAGGGTTGTTAAGTTCTTTTACAGAGAGACGCAATTCAAATTTCAATGATTGCCTCTACCGGATTATGATCAGATAAAAACCCTTCGTTACGGTCTTCAATTATCCGGTGTTTTTTGACAGAAAGATCACCTTTTATAAATATATAATCGATTAATGTTCGCTTTTTTTCGTCTAATCGTCCGAAATTGTGAAATGAATTATTGGGCCCATATGCGATAGCCGCGATATTGCGGGTGTCTTTCAGGTTATTATTTTCGGTAAGAATTCGAATGGGTTCAGAGTCTGGAGTTCCGTTAAAATCTCCGGTAACAATGACCGGATGTTTACCTGCAATTTCATTTATTTTAGACAGTAATAATTTACTGCTTTCTCTGCGAGCAATCTGTCCTTCATGGTCGAAATGGGTATTGAAAACGGCAATTTCTTTTTCTGTTTTTTTATCTTTCAGGATCGCCCAGGTAACAATGCGTTCACAAGCTGCATCCCAACCTTTTTTGCCGATTTTGTCGGGTTGTTCACTTAAACCGAAAGTACCGGATTTCATCAGTTCGAACCGTTCTTTATTGAAAAATAATGAGCTGTATTCTCCTTTTTCTTTACCATCACTTCTTCCGACTCCGACATAACTGTATTGTGGGAGCATTTTGGTTATGTCTATCAGTTGGTTATGTAAAACCTCCTGTGTTCCTAAAATGTCCGGAGCATAATAGTTGAGCATTTTACTTACGTTGTCTTTTCTATATGTCCACGCATTCAGACTGTCGGACTTTGTATCCAGACGGATATTGAATGTCATAATCTTAATATCGTTGCTTGCGTGAGTTGACAAAGCGAGCCCTAAAAAGAGCAGAAATGAAAGCAATTTGTTCATAATGTTGTGTTTTTAAGAATGAATAATACAATGTACTCATCTGCAAAGTTAATAGAATCTTTAAAATGATTATCATTTTTTGATTTTGAAACTTTGCTTAACTTTGCATCCGCTTCTTTCAACAGCGAATCCTATGGATGATTTAAAATTACTTGCTGCTAAAAACGAATCTCTATTCAAAACTTTTTTCAAGAAAAATAAAAAAAGACTGGAAAAGATGGATGAACAAGTTCATCTTTTGCATGATCAATTTTCGTCGGAAGTAGATTGTCTGACATGTGCAGCTTGTTGCAAAACCTTAGGCCCGGCCATTTATGATAAAGATATTGAACGGATATCCAAAGCATTAAAGATAAAACCCTCTGATGTTGTTTCTCAATACTTAAGGATCGACGAAGATGGTGATTATGTGTTCAAAACTATGCCCTGTCCGTTTCTGATGCCGGATAATTATTGCTCCATTTATGAAAACCGGCCTAAAGCATGCCGGGAATATCCACATACCGACAGAAAAAAATTCTTTCAAATCTATAATCTAACGGTCAAAAATACCTCAACCTGTCCGATTGCCTATAAAGTTTTAGAAAGATTAACTCGTTTTTAACATGAAACAATATAAACTTACCGACTGGCTTCCAACTACTAAGAAAGAGGTAGAAATGAGGGGATGGGATGAACTGGATGTCATCTTTTTTTCCGGCGACGCTTATGTGGATCATCCGTCTTTTGGAGCTGCAGTTATTGGCCGGTTATTAGAATCTATGGGTTTGAAAGTTGCTATTGTGCCTCAACCCAATTGGAGAGATGATTTACGCGATTTCAGGAAGTTAGGCAAACCCCGCTTGTTTTTCGGAGTATCGGCCGGAGCAATGGATTCGATGATCAATAAATATACGGCGAATAAAAGGCTTCGCTCAGATGATGCTTATACACCGGATGCAAGACCGGATATGCGTCCTGAATACCCGACCATCGTATATTCCAATATTCTCAAAAATATTTATCCCGATGTTCCGGTCGTTATCGGAGGGATAGAAGCATCTTTACGCCGTTTGTCCCATTATGATTACTGGCAGGATAAACTGCTTCCAGGTATATTGATTGAATCCAAGGCCGATTTGTTAGTTTATGGAATGGGCGAAAAACCTGTCAGGGAAATAGTCTCGGGATTACAGGAAGGAAAAAAAATCTCTCACCTGACCCATATTCCTCAAACATCTTTCATTGTTAAAGAATTTATTGATAAAGAGGAAAATGACATTCATCTTTATTCTTTTGAAGAATGTTTGAAAGATAAAAAGAAACAAGCTCAGAATTTCCGGCACATAGAAGAAGAATCGAACAAAATGTGTGCTTCGCGAATCTTTCAACGATACAAAGATTTGGAAATGGTTGTGAATCCACCTTTTCCACCTATGACTACAGAAGAGATAGATGCTTCTTTCGATCTTCCCTATACCCGTTTACCTCATCCCAAATATAAAGAAAAAAGGATTCCGGCATACGAAATGATTCGTCATTCGGTCAATATCCATAGAGGATGTTTTGGTGGATGTGCATTCTGTACTATATCTGCTCATCAGGGAAAATTTATTTCTTCCCGCTCTCAGGAATCTATACTAAAGGAAGTCGAGGCTGTAACAAAAATGCCTGATTTCAAAGGATATATCAGTGATTTGGGAGGCCCATCGGCCAATATGTATGGGATGAAAGGGAGGGATTTAGATATTTGCGCAAAATGCAAGAAACCGTCTTGTATTTTTCCAAAAGTCTGTTCGAATCTGAATGTCAATCATCAACCTTTATTGGATCTGTACCGGAAAGTTGATCAGATCAAAGGGGTGAAAAAATCTTTTATCGGCAGTGGAATCCGTTATGATTTATTGTTGACGCAATATGAAGATGGGGAATTGAACCGTGCTTCAGGCGATTATATCAATGAAGTAATCACCAAACATGTTTCCGGTCGCTTGAAAGTTGCACCTGAACATACGTCCAAAGAGGTTTTGGATTGTATCCGGAAACCTTCTTTCGATTACTTTCTTCGTTTCAAACAAATTTTTGATAAAATCAATCAAAAGAACGGATTAAAACAGCAATTGATACCCTATTTTATGAGTTCTCATCCGGCTTGCTCAGAAATTGATATGGCAGAGTTGGCTTGTATTTCCAAAACATTGGATTTTCAATTGGAGCAAATACAGGATTTTACACCTACTCCTATGACTTTATCAACCGAGATCTATTATACCGGATTTCACCCATACACTTTGAACCCGGTTTTTACGGCGAAAAGCAAGGAAGAAAAATTGAATCAACGGCAATATTTTTTCTGGTATAATAAAGATTATAAAAATCAGATAATGAAATCGTTAAATCAATTGAAAAGGCCGGATTTATTAAAGAAATTATATCAAAGAAAAACCTGATTTAAGGATTTTCAAAATGAAATGATTAAAAAAATGAATTACAATTTTGACGAAATAATAGAACGCAGAGGTTCCGGCGCCGTGAAAGTAGATGGATTGGCGAAACTATTCGGAAGGAGTGATCTGATTCCTCTGTGGGTTGCCGATATGGATTTCCGCACCGGAGATTTTATTACGGATGCGCTGAAAAAACAATGTGAGCATGGAATTTTCGGCTATCCTTTGGTTCCCAAAGAATTTTATCCTTCTTTAGTTTCCTGGTTGGATCGACAACATCAGTGGCAGGTGACGGAAGAATGGATGAAATTTATTCCGGGAATAGTGAAAGGAATCGCTTTTTGTGTAATGAATTTTACTGATCCGGGAGATAAGATTATCATTCAACCTCCTGTGTATCATCCCTTCCGTTTGATTCCGGAAATGCATGGAAGAACCATTGTCAATAATCCTTTACAGGAAAAAGACGGAAAATACCAAATGGATCTTGATCATCTGAGAAAAGTGATCGATAAAGATTGTAAAATGCTGATTCTTTGTAATCCTCATAATCCGGTCGGCATTACCTGGGATTCGGAAACACTGAAAGAACTGGCTGAAATTTGCTATGAAAATAATATTTTGGTCGTTTCAGACGAAATTCATTCGGATATGGCTTTGTTTGATCATAAACATTCGCCTTTTGCCATGGTTTCTAAAAAAGCAAAAGAGAATAGCATCACTTTCATGGCTCCGAGCAAAACCTTTAATATTGCGGGAATTGTCAGCTCTTTTTGTGTGATACCCAATGAACAAATCAGAAAAAGCTTTTTTAAGTTCCTTCATGCAAGCGAATTAGACCAGGGACATATTTTTGCATATACAGCCACCATGGCGGCATATCAACATGGTGACGAATGGCTAAAGCAAATGTTGAGCTATGTGGAGAAAAATATTCTGTTTGCAGATCAATATCTTACAAAATATATTCCTCAGATTAAGGCGGTTATTCCTCAGGCTTCATTTCTTGTGTGGTTAGATTGCCGGGAATTGAAACTTTCTCAAAAAGAACTGGTATCTATGTTTGTCAACAAAGCCGGATTGGCGCTTAATGACGGTACAATGTTCGGCCCCGGAGGCGAAGGTTTTATGAGGATGAATGTAGGTTGCCCTTTACAAATCCTGGAGAAAGCACTTCGGCAATTGAAAATTGAAAATTGAAAATGATTTCTCAGAGCATTTTCAATTTTCAATTCCCAATTCTCAATTTATTACTACCTTTGCGAACATGAATTGTATGTTATACGTTATACGTTTGTTGTGCGTAAATCAAACGTAAAACATATAACTTAAATCGTAAAACTTTTTTATTATAATAAATTATTCTATGAAAATTTCAAATCGCACATTTGTTGCAGTATCCTATGACTTAAATGTCGGAGAGGGTGAGGAAAGAGAATTGATGGAAAGAGCTACCGCAGAGCATCCTTTGACATTTATTACAGGACTGGGATTTATGCTTCCTGCGTTTGAGTCCCAACTGACCGGATTGGAAAAAGGATCCAAATTCTCTTTTTCTCTTGATTCGGAAGAGGCTTATGGCCCGCGTATTGAAGAACATGTAGTTGAATTGCCAAAAAAAATATTTGAGATTGACGGTAAATTTGATGATACTCAGGTTTTTGAAGGAAACACATTACCAATGATGGATACTGACGGAAATCGCATGAACGGTTCCGTAGTAAGTGTGAAGGATGATGTTGTGGTAATGGATTTTAATCATCCCCTGGCCGGCGAAATATTGCATTTTGCAGGAGAGGTTCTGGACGTTCACGAAGCTACTCCGGAAGAAATCGCAGCATTGACAGCGCCTGGCTGTGGTTGCGGTTGTGGTGACTGTGGTGATGATTGTGGCGGCGAAGATTGTTCTGACAACCATCAAGGTGCTTGTGGTTGCGGAAATTGTCATTAATACGTTTTTAAGTTATACGTTTTACGTTATACGTTTTGTTGTGCGCAAGCCAAACTTAAAACGTATAACGTAAAACGTATAACTTTATAATGATCACAATTTGAAAGATGAATACATTCGGAAATATTTTCAGACTTACTTCTTTTGGAGAATCTCATGGACAAGCGATTGGCGGTGTAATCGATGGTTGTCCTCCGGGGATTATTGTGGATATGGATTTTATTCAAGGTGAACTGGACAGGCGTAAACCCGGACAATCAGCCATCACAACTCCCAGGAAAGAAGCGGATGAAGTTGAATTCCTTTCCGGAATTTTTGAAGGAAAAACGACAGGAACTCCCATCGGGTTTATTGTCAGGAACAACAATCAACATTCGTCTGATTACGACAATATGAAAGATGTATTTCGCCCCTCACATGCCGATTATACTTATCAGACCAAATACGGACACCGGGATCATAGAGGAGGAGGCAGATCTTCTGCCCGCGAAACGATTGCCAGATGTGTAGCCGGAGCTTTAGCCAAGATTATATTAAAGGAAAAAGGTATTCATATCACAGCTTATACTTCTCAGGTAGGAACAATTAAATTAGATAAACCTTATACTGAACTTGATTTAAGTCAAACGGAAACAAATCCCGTTCGTTGTCCCGATGCTGATACTGCCGAAAAAATGATCGCTTTGATCAAAGAAGTTAAATCACAAGGAGATACCGTTGGAGGAGTCATTTCCTGTGTTTGCACAGGTGTTCCGGCAGGATTGGGTGAACCCGTTTTCGGAAAACTTCATGCAGCGTTAGGCAATGCCATGCTCAGCATCAATGCCGTCAAAGGTTTTGAATATGGCATGGGCTTTGAAGGCGTACAGTATAAAGGCTCGGAAGTAAACGATATTTTCTATTGCACCACAGAAGGTAAAATAGCAACCAAAACCAATCATTCCGGAGGAATCCAGGGTGGAATTTCCAACGGAGAAGATATTTTTTTCAGGGTAGCATTCAAACCGATAGCTACTTTGTTGCGTGAGCAAACAACTGTTGATATTCACGGAAATGAAACCATGCTTAAAGCCAGAGGCCGTCACGATTCATGTGTGTTGCCCAGAGCCGTTCCGATTGTAGAAGCGATGGCGGCAATGGTGATGATGGATTATTGGTTGATGAATGATAAAGAATAAATATCCATCAGTTGATCATAATATTTATCCGGAGAAAATTGCGACTGAGCTTCTTCGGCAATTTGTTTTCCATCCGTCTTCAAAGATAAATTATCAAAGCAGTACCGGATTTTTTCCTGCAAATCTTCCATATTCCCGGATTCAAAAAGAATTCCGTTTTTCCCGGAATCAATTAATTCCGGAATGCCTCCTATATTAGCTCCTAAAACCGGAATGCCCAAACACAAAGCTTCGATCACTGATAAAGGATTGTTTTCGTACCATTCGGAAGGAATAACCAGAAAACATGAGTTACTAAGAATTTCTTTTAATTCTTCCCAATTTTTATGGCCCGAAAATTCAATGTTAGAAGATGTATATTCAGATTGTAAAGATTCTGAAAGAGGGCCTGTTCCTATTAATTTTAGTTTATAGGGCAGATTTTTAGCTGCTTCAAGTAATGTCTTGATTCCTTTCTCATGCGAAAGTCTTCCGACATAGCAATAATAATCAGATTTCGGATAATTATTTTTTTGAACTTTTTTAATATCAATGAAATTATGTAAGACTGTTAATTTTTGAAGCTGGAAATTACCTTCCTGCATTTTTTGTTTCATAAATTCACTGGGACAAATGAAGGTATCTGTATATTTTTCCAGATTGTCTCTGTTCCATTTTTTTGCTTCAAAATATGCTAACAGGCTTGCTAATTTGCTGTTTTTCATGCAGGAGTATTTCAAAACATTTTTTTTATCTTTAAAACAAAGTTCACAAATGACAGTACCATTTCGCAAGCAATCATAACGGGGACATAATAATTTGTAATCGTGGAGAGTCCAGACTACCTTAATTCCTTTTTCATGAGCCAGTTGAGCGACAACAGGAGAAAGTTGTGTGTGTACATTATTCAAATGTACAACATCCGGTTTGAAATTATTCAAAAGCCGGTTAAAATTTCTTTTAACTTCACTTGTCCCTAAAGGTCTTAAGATAAACTCTTTTAATTTTTTAGGATTGGATTTATTAAAATCAATTTCAGTGGGAAAATATTCAGACCATTGAGATTCAATTGTTTGATGATGTTGCATAGCGAATATGGCCACTTCATGTCCATGTTGCTTGAGTAAATTTTCTAAATTAATGGTGTATATGCAATCGCCTCCGCGAGGATAATAGAATTTGTTGATGAGTAGAATTTTCATAAGAAGTATGCAGATATCAAAATTGTATTTTTTTTCACAAAGTTAAATATATATTCGTATAAAAGTCAAGAAAAAAAAATCAACTAAAAAAAACAAGTATCTTTGTTTCTCATTAAACAATTGGATAGAAAGAATATGAGGATGAAAATCAATATTATACTTTTATGTGTAGGACTCTTTTTTGCAGACAATCTTTTTGCCCAGGAAGAAACAACTTACCGGGCGGAAGCATTCGGATCTTTTTCTACAGGAAAATTTACGCCATTTTGGATGTTGTATCACAATTGGGGAATGGTTCCTTTGCAGGCAAATAATGGTTACATAAGAGGTGGCGTTTTCCACCAGAATCAAATCAACAACGATTGGTCATATGAATTAGGAATTGATGTGGCCGCTTCTTCTCCTCATTCATTTGGCTCTGTGTGGCTCCAACAAGCCTATGGAGAGCTGAACTGGAAAAGTCTTCGACTGAATCTTGGAGCTAAAGAAGATTATACCTCATTGTTGGATCCATATTTGAGTTCTGGTGATTTTGATAAATCAAATAATGCCCGTCCGTTGCCGGAAATAAAAATCAGTATTCCTCAATTTATTTTAGTGCCTTATACCAAAGGGAATATGTATTTCAAAGGTGATTTTGCCATTGGTCGTTGTTTAGATGGCAATTGGCAGGAGGATACGGCTTTACCATATCTCCAGTCATATACGAAAGATGTGTTATCTCATCATAAATCGATAGCTTTTCGTTTCGGAAATATTGAAAAGAAAAATAAGCTACAATTTACATTTGAATTTGATCATCAGGTGCAATGGGGGGGAACTCTTTATCTGTATGATGGAAAGGAGAAAAGATATGATATTGTTAATCAACCGGAAGGGCTTGATGATTTTTTCCGGGTCATGATTGCCAAAGAGGGAAGTAGCCAATCATCGGGAGCTGATAGTGCATATGTGGCAGGTTCTCAGGTGGGAAGTTATTTGTTTAAATTTGATTACCGGTTGAAAGATAATGATATACTGAGCCTTTATTTACAACATTTTTTTGACGACGGTTCAGGAATGGCATATGAAGATTATCAGGATATGTTGCTGGGATTTCAATATAAAACGACAAAAAAACAATTGTTGTCGAATGCCGTGTTTGAATATATTTATACCAAAAATCAATCCGGCCCTGTTCATTTTAACATCATGATGGATGATGCTCATGATGATATCAGAAACAAAGGAAACGGTAATGACAACTTCTATAATAATGTAGATTATGTGCAAGGTCGTTCGTATTACGGACGCACGATGGGAACTCCTCTTTTTCTTTCTCCTGAATATAATGGTGACGGACACTTGCTTTTCAAGAGTAACCGCATTATCTCTTTTCATTTAGGTTTGGAAGGTTACCTCCACCCGCAACTCCGTTATCGTTTGCTGGCAACTACGGGGCAAACCTGGGGAAGATATTTTGTACCCTATGTTTCCGTCAAAGAAGGCTGCGCTGCTAATATGGATTTGATCTATAGTTTTCCCAAAATATCCGGTCTGGATATTAAACTTTCTACTGGTTTCAATACTGGCAGTTTCTTTGCTGAAGATGCTTTTGGGATGGGACTTACTGTCACTAAACGGGGAGTGCTTTTTGCAAAATGATATCATTTTAACATCAAATGCAAACGACTTTTAACATTCCTCAGTCAAGTTTGCTCATGACAGATTCGATTTTGCTCGTGTAAGATTCGATCCAACTCGTGACAGATTCGATCCAACTCATGTAAGATTCGATTTTGCTCGTGACAGATTCGATCCAGCTCGTGACAGATTCGATTTTGCTCATGACAGATTCGATCCAACTCATGTAAGAATCAAGTTTGCTCGTGACATGAACGACATTTCTCTTCGATAACTATCAGATATAAAAAATCCCGATAGCTAGGTTGAAATCAGGCTATCGGGATTTTTTTAATCATTTTTTCTTATTCTGTTTTATTCTATCCATATAAGCTTTCCAGTCAGATTCGTTTCGCCAAATCCACTTTTCTTCTTTGAGCCAACAATCGGAAGAGGGAAGGGAATCTGCGGCTACAAATTCATAAACAGAACCATGTTCTCTTATCTCATTTTTATCATCTTTGAATAATGATTTGGAATACATAACTATTAAAGTATGCTTATCAATGATTACATATTTTTCTTCCACGCACTCCCACCAACCTCCACCGAAAAATGTACCTTTCTGAAAATATTGTCCAACAAGCGTATCTTTTTCTATTTTGTAAACTCCCCATCTTATACCCCATCTAATTTTGTCTTTTTGTTTCCAAGAACGTATTGCTTGAGATAAATTGTTCTTTTTAAAATTTTCATCCACATTTTCTTTGAACCAAAATAGAGAAACATAGGTTCCGTCTTCAAAAAACATTTTATAGGAATCATTTAGTGGAAAATCTTCTATTTGGTAATATCCATCAATTTCGATACAATCCCTAATATTTGTATTTTGCCCTTCTAGTTTAATGGTTGATCTAGAAATCATTTCTTTTTTTTGTGATGCACAAGAGATTGTAGATAGAAAAAATACAATTATCATCAATCCGATTTTCATTACATTATAATTTAAATTTATCGTCCACATAAAGAGAATGTATACCTGTGACATATTATTTCTTTTTTATCTTTTCCATATAATCTTTCCAGTCCTGTTCGTTGCACCAAAACCATTTTTCCTTTAATATCCAAGCATTCTCTGGAGTTGGTTTCTTCACAACAGGAACAAAAACAGCTATACATTGGTATTTTTTATTTTTAATGGCTTTATAATTTTCATAATTTTTCCAATCTGATTTATCAGTGCTCAATGGCATTGAATTAATATGAATAAGAGAGTCTCTGTTTATAATCTTAAACCATTCTTCTCTTCCATATGTTGATGATAAAGGCCACGGCTTATCAATGTATTGAATCTTTATTGTATCATTACATAGTATATAACTTCCCCATAATCCATAATAAAACCATTTATTCTCATTCCCTTTAATATTTTCAACTATTTCTTGCAATCCTAATGAAATATCAAACTGATTATATATAGAATCGTATTTTACAGGAAGATTCATTTTAAATAATCCATTAGGATAAAACATAAACGGATTACAAGAAGTCATTGAAATACATTCAGCACCAGAGTCAAATAATTTTCTGTTTGAAACTATAGCTGTATCTATACAAGAGATACGATAATATCCATTCATATTAATTAAAGAATCAATACCAGTTTCTTTATTGTGATGACAATAAACAAAAGCATTTCGTATGCGTTTGGGCAAAGCTGCATAATTAATTGAATAAAAAAAACTTATATAGATCAATAATAATAAAAATTTAATTCCCCCATAATGAGAATGGTTGATTTTTTCTTTCATAAATAAAGATGCCAGATTTAAAATTATCATATTTTGTATAAAAATGTTGATAACCAACAGGTAAATAAAAGAAACCATTTCGGTGTACCCAATTTTGAGTTCTATCTTGAACTATAGGAGCACTAAGTGCTAAGCGATAAACATTTCCACCTGACTTAACTCCTACATAAAATGGACTAAAATATGTTTGTCCATTTTTCCAAGAACTTTTTTCATGTTTGTTATAATTTCCCAATAAATCAGGTCTCCCAGGAGGAGCATCAATGCCCTGCCCTTCCGTTGCGGGATCATTATTATATAAAGTTGTACCAAAAACAAAATCACCAATTGTTACTTCAACTGCATTAGACCGCCACCTATCATGTCCATCTCCAAGCAAATCATTTTCAATTCTAAAAGATCCTCCTCTCCAAAATGCAGTTACATTTCCAACGGTTTGTGCATTTGATAAACCATCCGGACCTATAGCATTTCCATAATAAGTTTGTCCATAAGAACCGCCATATCCATTAACCTTAAGACCTGCATTCCAACCCCAATAATTAGTTCCAGCTCCTACACCTGCACTAAAATCCCAATTCCCGGCAGAATAAGAACCACCTAAATTAGCAGAAAAACCACTCATTAATCCGAAACCAACGCTACCACTAAAAGTTGCGTTTCCTGATCTGTGCACAATATTTGCCGATACTCCTAAACCAAATGGATCTAAACCTGCAGTTAAAAGAGTATTTTCATTTTTAATGATAGGGAACTGTAAACAGTTGCTCATATTGTTAACCAGACTTCCGGAACTTTTCCATGCACTTCCGAAAGGATCATTATATCCGTGTATCAGGTTACTGAGAGACCCCCCAATAAAACTTAATCCCCGCATGAATATTCCTAAAAACTCCCCACTCGGGTCTGTATACAACATCGGGTTATTCAGGCAATACCCATATCTGTTATAATTCAACCAATTACCAGGATCCTGCACATAGGGGTCAGGACTTAAGAAGATGGATGTCAACGGATCATATGCTACCCAATAGCCCTCATAATCGGTATAAGTATAATACAATGTGTCTGTGAGTTGGGTGTTATCCATGTAAATAATAACGGGTCGAAGTGTTATTTGTTGTTTGAATAGTCTTTATTTATTAATTTGTATTATCCGTTTTTGGCAAAAGGCGAGAAAAGATATTTCATTCACCTTATACCCTTTGCCTTTAGCCAGAAATAGTATAAACAAAATTTTACCTTACACTTAACTTTAATAATCCAATAATAAAAACTTTAGAAACGACTTTTCTCTTCGATAACTATCAGATACAAAAAATCCCGATAGCTGTGTTGATTATCGGGATTTTTTATCATCTCAATTTTTATCATGTTTCACAAAGACAACTTCAATGTTTTGTTCTCCTCTGAAAATTAATTTATTTTTGGTATGAGAATAAGATGTTACTCTATTAAATACGAATAATAATTGATCATCAAAATTATCATGATATAGACTACCTTTTTTTGTCCATTCCCGATATTCATTTATTATAATATTTCTATCAGAGACAAATTGATATTTTCCTCTTGCTTCATTAACACTTGTCGGCAAATAAAAACAGGAATCATTTTCAAATTTCAAAACATAAGCATTTTTTTCGATATGCTCAGAAGGGGCTTTTTGGCGTTCGTTTTCAAACACGATTGATTGCATTTTCCACTCTGTTTGTAAGAAATCTTCATTTTCTATTGCTTTTTCACAACTGCTTAGCGAAAATAATAGTGAAAACAGGAGTAATGTTAATTGATTTAGTTTCATTTTTGTGAGTTTTTGATTATTTAATAATTACTTTTTTTGTTATAGTAATACGCTTTTCCATTTGCACTTGTACTGATTTTAACACCATTTGATGATACTTCAATGTTGGGTTCCTGAAAGTGAATAACCTGTAACGCACAGAACATCATTGTTATTACTGAAGCCATCTTGACTTTTTCTATTTGCCACGAATTTTGCGAATTAATACACATTTTAATCTCCTAAGGTTTTCTATTTTGTGTTAATTCGGGTAATTAGCGGCAAGTTTATTATCAATAATTAAAAGTCAAGACGGCTTCACTAATAATACTGTCTTTTTCATAATGAAATAAAATTATTAATTTATATTGTGAAATTTATTATCACAAATATAAGAATCAATAATACAAAAAAACAAATATAAAACTATGTTATAGAACATAAATTTTATAATAGACAATTTTTTTCGATATGAAATTACTGTTGGTAAGCGGTGGAGTATTTTTTATAAAGTTGAAAAAAGATAAGTCTCTTTCTCAATCATAAATTGAATTGAGAATTGATTTAAAATCCTTAAAATACTTTTGAATGGAAAATTCCTGCGCCATGTAAGCATTCAGGTTTTTTCCTAACCGGATTCTATCAGATTCATTAATCAGCAGATGTTGAATTTGTTTTTTCATTTCCGCAACATTGTGCATTTCAACTAAAATACCGGTTTCATTCTGAATAATATAATTCGTGGTAGAAGGCGTTTTTGTCACAATGATTGGCTTATTCATCAGACCGGCATCACCAATTACAATCAGTCCACACGGCAAGTCTGATTTCAAGGGAAGAATAACAATAGAAGAAGCTCCCATTAATTGGGAAAATGACTGATAATCGACATCATATTCCATTTTGACATTGGGAGGAATAATTAATCCAGGACTTAAAAATTTTCTTCGGGCAACACCAACAAAAGATACATCAGGCATCTGAGCTGCGACATTGAAAAATAATTGCCAATCACGTTGTGCTTCACCTCCTGAAAAAACATAATGATTGTCTTTGATATCAATATCAAAATCAAATTCCTTTTTGACCGGATCGTGTAAAACGAAAATCTTTTTTGGAGAAATATTAAAACGATCAGCATTAATCGATATATAATCAGATGCATTTACCGTTAGATAAAACTTGGGATGATTCATAACAAAGTGGAAAATAAGATATCGTATCTTAGAGGTGAATCCACTGGATGGATGAGCAATCATATTGAGAGCTAAGATCGTTCTTTTATTGAAAGAAAAACGATTCAATAATCCTATTGCAATTCCGGTAGTAAAATTCCAACATACAATTGTGTCTTCAGGGATAGACATTCGTAAAGCCTTAATTGCCTGTATGATATATTTGAAGTATAAATTTAGGATTCGAAATTTTACAGTCCGGTCTTTCATCGAATAATTAGGGATGTCGAGTAATTCGACGCTTATATTTTCTCTCTTCAGCTCTTGCTCAAGAAAAAATTTCCCATCGTTTATCCAATCAATAAGTAAAAATATTTTACCTTTTCTTTTCATCTAAATAACAATATTTTTATGTTTATTTCTTTGCAATTGCAATTAATAAGCTTCCCTCTTTTGCATTGAATAAATATTGAAAAATGATATATGGCAAAAGTAATTTTGAATATAATGATTTGGAACGAACAGATTTTATCTCTTTTTTCAGAAAAAAAGTCTCTTTTATATCGGTTGGCGACACACGAACAAAAATATCAGACTGGAAACCGGTTTTTGTCAATAATTCTTTAATGCTTTTAGGACTGTGGAGTATTAAATGACGAGGAAATTCCAATGCCCTCCAGAAATTTTTGTTGGCAGCAAGATTTGAATCACTGTTAGGAGTTTCCAGAATGAAAGAACCACCCGGTTTAAGGATGCGATAGACTTCTTTTAGTAATGAAGCAGGATCTTCAATGTGTTCAAATACCTGAAACATTGTGATAAGGTCAAAATAATTGTCATCGTAAGTAGAAGCTGAAATATTACCCTGAATTGCATGATGCCCTTTTTGCTTCAAAATTTTTACGGCATTTGTATCCGGTTCGAGCCCGTAAGTTTTTTTACCTTGTGCTTTCAGGACATCTAAAAAAAGACCTTTTCCACAACCGATATCCAATACTTTTTCTGCGTTTTTTATGATATCAAAATATGGATAAATAGAATGTTTAAGAGGTGAAAATATTCTTTTTTTTCCTTGTAACAAAGAACTGAGAAGTTTTGTTAAGATCGGTGTATTATCTTCTTCGGTATGGGCATAATAGTCTTCCGAATAAATTTCATTGAAATCCTCTTCTTTAGGAAACGGATATTGGAATACAACATTACAATCAGAACATCTGAATGCTTTATATTCCATCTGATTGTTCTCATTCTGATAGTCTTTGGAAATCGTATGCAAAGACACATTTTTATTGTTGCATAGAGGGCATTTGGGAACGGAGATATCCATGTCTTAAAAAATTTTTACGAAGATAATTCATTAATCATATAGTTGCATTATTCATGGATAAGAATTTTACTAAGCCTAATAAGTCTGAATGGGAATGAATTTTTACTTTCTTGTTATATTTAAGAATAAATCGTTCCATTGTTTCATAATGTTTTCCGGCATAAAACGTTTTACATTATTTCGAGCTTTTTGCCCCATTTCTTTTCTTTTCAGATCATTTTTCATCAATAATTTTATTTTTTCGGCAAGAGCTTTGCAGTTTCCTTCTTCAACTATAAAACCATCTTCTTCATTGTTAATTATTTCAGCAGGTCCATGAGGGCAATTGAATGATACACATGGGAGTCCACATGCCTGAGCTTCTAATAGCACCATGGGAAATCCTTCGTAAAGAGAACTCATTACATATATGGAACTATTAAGGTAATTTTCTATAATATTGGGGTGTGGAGAATTAAGTCGTATTATATTTTCCATTCCCATAGATTGGATCAATTGAGATAATTTATCATAACACTCTCCGGACCCAAAAATATCCAGTTCCCATTCAGGATAATCTTCATTTACAATACCCCATGCTTTTATAAGTAAGTCATATTGTTTTTGAGCTGCTAAACGACCCACACTGATTACTTTACATGAATCCAAGTAAGATACCTTTTCCGGATAAAAAGGAAGAGCATTATTAATGGAAACTATATTCGGATAATTAGACCATTCTTTTTTGTCTTTTTGTGTTAAAACTACAAATTTTTCATAATATTTTATATGTGAATATTTTCGTTTACTGGCTAAATAAGAAAATAATCTGGTGAAAAACGGTCTTTGTTTATTATGCTTGGTATCTAAAATAATAGATTGTTTGGAAAAATGTATTTCAGCAATTTTTTTGCTTCCATCTTGTATTTTATGTAAAAATGTAAATTCATTTTCATATGTAGATATAACAATGTTTGCTTTTTCTTTTTTTAAAATTTCAGTAAGTCTTTTTTGATGTGTTTTTCTTTTTTTTATTTGTGTAATTAATCGGGTAAAAAAATTGTATTGATTTAATTCAAAATAATTTATCTTCAGATCATATTGTTTTATTTTATTTGATAGAGCATAGTATGGTGTATGATCATTCTGATCGGTAGTAATTATTACGACTTCATGTCCTAACACTTCAGTCAAATAATTTGCTTTTGTTGAAAGGATTCTTCCTATCCCACCAGACATATGTAATTCGAGTGTGCAGTAGATAATTTTCATTTTTTTACAGTTACAAAAGAAACACTATAAACCCTATGATACAGGTTGATATAATTATGCTAATTAGTGAGAAATAGGTTTTTTTAATTTGTATTAAATTATATTTTTTAATATATACTATACAAACTATGCAATTTATAATGGCTGCAACTACTTGAGCAATAACATATCCTTCTCCTTCAAATTTTGGGATCAAGAGATATGATAATAAGATAAGAGTAGCGCTCATAATAACTTGGAGTATTAAATAAGGTTTGATTTTTTGAAATGAATAAAAGACTTTTCCTATTCCTGTAATAAATGTTGAAAATGGAATGTAAAATGCTAGTATTGATACGTATTTTGATAAAGAATTGATAGATGTTTCATCTAATTTGCCATGTCCATATAAAATAGTAAGTATTGGTTTTCTAAAAGAGAATATACATAGAGTAATGAAAAACATTATAATCAATAATTTAGTCATTATATTATCAAAGACTATTCCAATTTCATTTTCTTTGAAACGAGATCTAAGTTCGTTCATTTTTATTCCAAGAACAGCTAGTAGTTGTAATGAAATCATTCCTATTGGAGCCTCAATTATTTTACTAGTAAAATTAATTAAAGTAACAATACCATTGTTTAAATTTGAAATTAAATAAAGTGGAAAAAATGTTGAAAATAGTGTAATTATGGCTCCAAAGAAGCTTTGAATAGCATTTCTCAATGTTTTTTTTGCTAAAGGGATAGAAACAATAGAAAAATTCCATTTTATTCTTCTTTTAATAATCAACAATAAACATAATGTATTGATCAGATATCCGGTTAATATTCCAACGGATAGAGATAGTTCGTTCATTTTTTTATTAAAAATAACGATAAAACCAATAATAATGATATTATTGATCATATTAACAATATGAGGTATTATAAAATACTTGAAAGACACTAATATTTCTAATACTATAGTATTAAAAAAAGAAAAAAGAAGAATAGGGAGGAGAAAGAAGATGATATATATATTTTTCTGAATAACTTCAGTTTTGAATTGTGATATAAAGCTTAATATATGATAAGGAAAAATGTAAAAGAGTATTTCAAGAATTAAAGCTACTCCAATGAAAAAATATATAAAAAAATTAACATAACTGATAGCACTATCTTTGCCTTTTTGTTCATATAAAAGTGTAAACTGAGGAATTATCGTAGATATTGTTACTGCATTAACAACACTGAATAATAATACGAAAAAACTAAATAAATAGTAGTAGATATCAGTGGCTGTCGTAGCTCCAAAATAATAAGTGATAAATATTCCCTGAGAGAATGCTATTATTTTTGAAATGAATCCAAAGATGGAAGAAAAAATAGCTCCTTTTTTATATGAAGATCCCACTTTAATCATCTGTATTTTCCATATTTAATGAAAATTGCTTTGAAGTTGATACAACAATCCCCAGCAATATCATTATAAATAAACCTCTGTTATGAATAAATGTGGAATCAGCTATTGATTCTATAATGAAGAAAATGATGATTATTAATGATAAAAAATAATTTTTTTTGTCTGATTTGTATATGACAGATCTTCTATAAATAAATCTCCAGAATAAAACAAATAAAGTTATTCCGATTATTCCAAACTGGACTAATGAAGGATAAAATGTATCTGCTATAAAATCAGGATAATCTTCTGACAAACCATATATGTTATCAATCCCATAATATTCATATATTTTAGAATAATAAACTCCTGAAAAATATGTTGCATAACTAGCAAAACCTGAACCTAATAAAAAATAATCCATCAATATTTCTTTAGATTTAATATATAGGACTGGTCTTGCAAAAGCTTCACCAATCTCATTTGCATCAATATTTTGAGTTCCATAAATGAAATAAAAATAAATTTTATCCCAAGTTAAATATAAAGAAATAAATAGCAATAAGAAGATTATACTAATAGTTTTAATGGATATTTTGAATGAAAAATTATAATAATAGGCTAGAACAAGTCCGGCTGAGATTACAAAAAAACCGTAAGCTTTGGATCTTCCTGAGAAAATTCCCAATGCTAACATTAGAATAAATATTAAAATATTTTTTTTATTATATTCGCTTGAAAATAAGAATAAAGTGGCTGTACAAATGGTGGCTGTGGCAAACCTGGAAGCATGTCCCATAATGTTCCACATATCAAAAGAAATCACTATTAAGCAAAAAAATGAAAAAAAACATGTCTTTCTAAGTATATCTTTTTGCTTCTCAGTAAATACAGGAGCTATTGTATATGCACAGAAAAATCCTAAATAGGGTTTTATTTGAACAGCAAAATCTTGAAGTATGGCCGACGCATAGTTTGATTTAATATGAAATGAATACACCAAATAAAAACCAAAGATAAGAAATAAATATAACCAATATTTCTCCGTGAGACCTTGTCTGGTTCTTATTATCAGAAAAAAAGTAAATAAAACAAAAAACAAAGCCATCAATTCATCAATATAACTGAATCCTAACTTTATGTATATATAGTCATAGAAAAGAACTCCGAATATAAGCCCTATAATCAGGAAAACTGTTAGAACATTACTTTTAAATTCTTCTACTGAAATCCACATAATAATGGCTCACAAATTATTTTTTATGCCCATACCCATATCCATATCCTCCATTTTTTTCAGACAAATCAATGCCATTAGCAACAATATAAAGTTCTTTTAATTTGTCGGATGCTTTGATGGAGTTAATATACCTGATACTATCTTTATGTACATGACCGATCCGGCTCACATAGAGTGTTACATCACTTACTCTGTCTAATTGAAATGAGTCGGATACAATACCTACCGGAGCAGAATCCACAATGATGTAATCATATAATTTACGGACTTCGGAAAATAATTTGTCAAGCCTTCCACTCATCAAAAGTTCATTGGGGTTGGGAGGTATCGGACCTGCCTGGATTACATCTAATTCGGGCTGTATCCCCGAATGTTGGATAATCTCTTCAATGGTAATTTCTTCAGATGAAAGGAAGTTCGTTATCCCGGTTTTTCTTTTTAATTGCATATATTCTCCGAGCTTGGGACTGCGGATGTCGAGACCTATCAACAATACTTTCTTTTTTGTCAGTGCCAATGTTACTGCTAAATTGATGCTTACAAAAGATTTTCCTTCTCCGGCGATGGTCGATGTTAACAAAATAACTTTTTTCTCCGGTTTATTTAAAATGAACATCAGGTTGGTGCGTAGTAAGCGGAAAAGTTCAACAACTGTTGATGTTTCGTGAGGCTTGACAACAATGTGTTCTTTTGACTTATTTTCGCAAATTTCACCAATAACTTCAGCATCGCAGAGTTTTTCCAATTCTTCTTTGCTCTCAATTTCCTTTTTCAGCATATTTCTCAAATAGAGTATGCAAAAAGGAACAATAATAGATATTGCCATTAAGATAAACATTATTCTTATCTTTCTGGGAGCAATAGGCTTAACGGATGGCATCGGTTTGTCAATCAGTTTAGCTTTAGGAGATGTTGCCGCCAGGCTCAAACTTGTCTCTTCTCTTTTTTGCAATAAGAAAAGATAAAGGGCTTCTTTGATCTGGTGTTGTCTTTCTATTTCGATATACTCCCGCTCTTGTCTTGGAATAGATTTGATCCGGGCATTGGTGAGCATGTCCTGTTTGGAAATATTACTCATAGCTATTTGCAAACTTTTTTTGACGTTGTTCACATTTGCGGAAATATTTTGACGGAGGATGATTAATTGTTCGCTCAACTCGCCTAGAGCCGGATTAGAATTAGAGGAAACTTTCTCAATCCGTATTTTTTCAATCAATAATTCATTGTATTTTGCGATGACTGCAATTAAGTTTTTATCTTCTATTCCAATAGAAGGAATCAATTGGTTCTTGTTTTTCGGATCTTCAATATAACTTTTAATTTCATCAATGATACTGAGCTGAATTTGTGTTTCTGTACGTAGTTTTTCGTATTCACCCATTTGTTCCAGAAATAACTTGGCTTCAGAAGATATGTCAGTTAATTGGTTATCCTGCTTATATTTTTCTTTTTCTTTTTCTACAGAAATAAGATCTTGAGAGATGAGTTTCAATCTTTCATCAACAAATGCTGCTGTGCTTTGGGCTACCAGATTTTTATCTTTGACAGCGTCATCATTAAATAAATTTATGATGGTTTTGATTAAGTCCTGGGCTTTTTTTACATTATCAGCTTCAGTTGAGAATGTGATGGTAGATGTCTTTTTACTGGTCGGAGATATTGATATCGTTTTCATTGTACTTACAGCCAGTATATTGGGATTATTGATTGTTACATCAATTTTTTTCTCTTTTAAGGATTTATCCCCATCAGGATTTTGATTGATAAAAACATCCAGTATTGGTGTTTTAATTGTGACCGGGAATTTATCTATGGTAGTTTGAAATTTTTCATCATCAACTTTTCCTTTCACAAGGTATTGATTGTTTCCGGTTGGTTTAATTGTAAATTTTATCGGAATACTCAAAGTATCTGTCAGTAGCGAATCTGTTGTGATAATGAAAGGTTCTTTAGGATACAAATCCACTCTTTTCAATCCTTGCCATGCTTTGGAAACGACATGTTGATTTAATTTACAAATTGCTTCCGTCATTATTTGCCTGGTATTTAACACTACAACTTCATTATCTACATTGCTGCTATTCATCATAGAGCCTAAATCAGTTATTTCGGATAGTGCGGATATCGAAGAATATGCTGAGGATGATTTCTTATCGTCTTGACGGAGTAAAATGGTGCCATTTACTTCATACACCGGATTTTTCATCAAAAGGTATAACATCCCAATGGATACGAAAGATATAAAGCTAATTATAAACCATTTTTTGTTTTTTGTAAATACCTTGATTATTTCACCAAGGTCAATAAACTCATCTTTTTTCAAGGAATCTTTTGGTAGATTTTTGTTCGCCATATAGATTAGATAAAAAAACTTTAAATCATCTTAGATATAACTACTCAAACTTAAATTTATTGTGTTTATCTATAAAAAATAAAGAAGGCACTATTGGAGCACCTTCTTTCTTTAAAATTTAAGAAGTGAAGAATGAAGAATTAGTCAACATTCAATGTAACTCTTTTGAAAGCAGTTACAGTCAGATCTTTGTTTTGTTGTTTCAGGTACTGATCAATATTTATCTTACTGTCTTTGATGAAGGCTTGTGACAATAAAGTATTTTCCTGATAGAATTTATTCAAAGCGCCTTCTGCAATTTTATCCAGGATGGCTTCGGGTTTACCTGCTTCGCGTGCTTTATCTTTTGCAATTTCTTTTTCTTTATCTGCAATAGCGGCAGGAACGTCTTCTTTTGTTAAAGAGATAGGGTTCATAGCTGCAACTTGCATGGCAATATCTTTAGCTACTTGTGTGTCTACTCCTGCTTGATTGAAGCCTGCAATTGTTGCAAGTTTATTTCCCGGGTGAATATATGCTATTGTGGTCGGAGCAGATACAAATTCATAAGCGCCTAATTCCATTTTTTCACCGGTTACTCCGATTTTGTCTGTGATCAGGTTGGCAATTGAACTTCCGTCAACCATTAATGCCATTAATTCTTCTTTATCAGCTGGTTTGTTATTTAATGCTGCATCCAGGATCGATTTGGTTAATGCAATGAAATCTGCATTTTTAGCAACAAAATCTGTTTCGCATTTCAATGCTACGATAGCGGCAAAGTCTCCATTGGTTGCAGATAAACAACAACCTTCGGAAGCTTCGCGATCTTCGCGTTTTGCGGCAACTGCTTGTCCTTTTTTGCGGATAATTTCTATTGCTTTATCATAATCTCCATTAGCTTCGGTGAGGGCGTTTTTACAGTCCATCATTCCTGCACCTGTCATTTTACGCAAATGCGTAATATCTGCCATTGTAACTGCCATATACTTTTTGAAATTAATAATGAATAATTAATAATGAATAATTAACAAAAAAGGCAACCCCCATTATTAATTATTCATTATTAATTATTCATTTATATTATTTATTCTTCTTCAATTTTAGCGAATTTGCTTACCACGTTTGCGTTCAAAGCATCTTCATCTTCTTTTACAACTCTCTCTTTTTTCGCAGCTTTTGCTTTTCTTTCTCTTCTTGGAGCTCCTTCTTCGTCAGATTCGGGAGTGTCTACTTTTTCGGCTTTACGTTCTTCCAATCCTTCATTGATAGCATCGCAAAGTGCGCCTAAGATAACTTCAACAGATTTTGTAGCATCGTCATTGGCCGGTATTACAAAGTCGATATCATTAGGATTTGAGTTTGTGTCAACGATTCCGAAAACAGGGATACCTAAACGGTTAGCTTCTGCTACGGCGATATGTTCTTTCATTACATCGACAACAAATAAAGCTGAAGGTAAACGGTTCAGGTCAACGATCGAACCTAAGTTTTTTTCCAGTTTAGCGCGTTGTCTTGTGATCTGAAGTTTTTCTCTTTTAGAAAGGTTATCAAAAGTTCCATCTTTTGTCATTTTGTCAATAGATGTCATTTTTTTAACCGCTTTACGGATAGTCGGGAAATTGGTAAGCATTCCTCCCGGCCAGCGTTCCACAACGTATGGCATTCCTACGGAGACAGCTTTTTCAGCAATTACTTGCTTGGCTTGTTTTTTGGTTGCTACAAACAAAATTTTGCGACCTGATTTGGCGATTTGTTTGAGAGCAGCGGCAGATTCTTCTACTTTTGCAACTGTTTTATATAAATCGATAATATGTATTCCGTTACGCTCCATGAAGATATAGGGAGCCATTGCAGGGTTCCATTTTCTTTTTAAGTGTCCGAAATGAGCGCCTGCTTCTAATAATTGATCAAAATTTACTCTTGACATTGTTTTTTTAATTTAATAGTTTACTTTCTTTTGTTTAATTCAACTTTCAGGTAGTCTTCCGGCAATCACTTGCAGCAAAAGTCCTGATAGTTTAGATACTAAACTTTTTTAGTTAAAAATTAAAAACTAACAATTAAAAATATAATTTTTAGTTTTTCACTTTTCACTGTTAATTGATTAACGTTTAGAGAATTGGAATCTCTTTCTTGCTTTGGGTTGTCCGGGTTTCTTTCTTTCAACCTCACGGGAATCACGGGTCATGAATCCTTCGGATTTCAAAGCCGGTTTGTTTTCCGGATTGATTTTAACCAATGCTCTGGCAATTCCTAAGCGTGCAGCTTCTGATTGTCCTTTGAAACCACCGCCACCAAGATTGATCTTTATATCGTATTTTTCTGCCACACCCAGTTTATTCAATGGTTGTTTTACAATATATTGAAGAATGGTTGATGGAAAATAAGTTGTGATTTCTCGTTTGTTGATGATTATTTTTCCGGATCCTTCGTTTACATAAACACGGGCTACTGCAGCCTTACGTCTTCCTATTGCATTTACTATTTCCATAGTTTTTATTTATATGAATTAATATCGATTGTTTTAGGTTGTTGAGCTTCGTGTTTGTGCTCAGTTCCTTCATATACATACAAATTCCGGAATAATTGTGCTCCTAAACGATTTTTAGGCAACATCCCTTTGATCACTTTGTTCAAAAGAACATCGGCTCCTTTTTTCATCAATGTTTCGGGAGTGTTTTTCTTTTGACCTCCGGGATAACCGGTATGGCTCAAATAAACACGGTCAGTCCATTTGTTTCCGGTTAAAACTACCTTTTCAGCATTGATGATGATTACATTATCACCACAGTCAACGTGGGGAGTGTAATTAGGTTTGTACTTTCCTCTCAAGAGTTTTGCAACTTTAGATCCTAAACGACCCAAGTGCTGTCCGGTTGCATCTACTACAACCCATTCTTTGTTAACAGTTGCTTTGTTAGCAGAAATGGTCTTATAACTTAAAGTATCCACTGCTTAAAAAATTTTTATTAGTTAATAAATAGTTTTATCCCGATTCTCAAAATATTATCTTTCGGACACAAAAGATAGATAATATTCTTTGAATCAATTAATTACGTATTTTTGGATAATATTCGGCTTGCAAATTTAGTGTTTTTATTTGGAACAAACAAGATTAAAGTGAATTATTGTGAGGGTCGCTTTGCTCCCTGTGAAAGGTGGAGGTGGGGGGGGGGGGGGGGTGCTGGGGGTGGGGGGGGGCGGCGAGGGGGGTGGGGGTTGAGGGGGGTAGAAGGGCAAGGAGAAGGAGCGCAGCGCCCGGCAAAAGAGA
>JAVBLQ010000009.1:0-7277 GCA_031553435.1 Bacteroidales bacterium
ACGAAAGTTGGAGAATTATATGAAAAACTGGTTCCGAAGAAATTCGTTCTAAGTGATTTAAATGCTCCTGAAGAAATCGAATTCCGCGAATTATTTTTCTGGCGTGCAGGTATGAATGCTGAAGAAATCGAATATGTGAACAATGGTAAGATGATGAAATCCAGTCTGGAGATTTATGCTCCGTTGGGAGGAACAGAACCTTTGGAAAACCTCGCTCAATCAACCAATACGTTGAAATTAGAAGAATCAGTCACATTTTATCCCGAAGGTAAAAGTCCCCTGATCAGCATAACCCCCAATGATGCATTAGGCAATCGTATTGTCCGCGTTCACTCCAGTTCCGGAGGAAATGCCGGAGAGGGCGCTGAAAATTTACTGTTAGACAAAAATATTACTGCCAATAAGACTAAAAAATGGAGCTACAATACTTCTTCCCATTATGCAATCTTTGAATTATCTGATTATTACGACGTGGATAAGTTTGAGATCGATGACTGCAAAACACGTGATACTTCAAACCCAAACTTTCCGGAATATTACATTTATGTAAGTACAACGGGAACGACTGATGGCGATTGGAAAGAAGTGGTTCACGAAACCGGTCAGAGCGATGTAATGTACAAAGTTAAAGAAATTACATCTGCAAAAGCCCGCTACATCAAGTTTGTTCCGAAAGGCATTGCTACTGTCCGGATATATGGGTTCCGCATCTACGGTCGTAAATCAGCTGGTTCGGTTCATCCGAAAGAATTGATTAGTGTGAGCAAACCGGTTATCGAACAACAAAATTCCACGAATATTCAACAATCTGCCCTTGCCTTGTTCGATGCAAATAAAACAGCCGAAAACAGTAAATGGTTTGCTTCGGGAGGAGATAAATATGTGATTGTCGATTTGAAAGATGATTATGCTGTTTCCGGATTTAAACTATATGACGCACAATCGGTAAGCTCTTCCAACCAGAATATAAACGGATATAAAATTGCTCTCTCCGGCAATTTATCTGCATGGGAAACTGTAGTAGATGCTACCGGAAAGGGCAGTGAAAATGTAAAATCAGATGTGCTACAAGCAGCCAAAGTCGCCCGCTATGTCAAACTGGAAATTCCTGCTGATAGAATGGGAAGCAATAAGAATATCAACCTCTATGAGTTTGAGATTTACGGCAATCTTTTTGCTAATCAAGATGATGCACGACTGCAATTTCTGGGTTTATCGACAGGAACATTGACTCCTTCTTTTGATCCGGAAAGAACTTCATATATAGTAAATGTCCCCAAAGAAGTGGATAAAGTAACCATTCAAGCTCTTGCACGCAGTGAAATGGCTGTCGTCAATGGAGATACGGGAGAAAAAAACTTGCAGTTAGGGATGAATACATTAGCTGTTACTGTAAAAGCAGCAGATAATATTACAACAAAAACGTATAACCTGACAATAAACCGTGCGGAAAAATCAGCATTGGCCGGATTAAAATCGTTGAATATTAATGGAGTAGAAATGCTACAGGCTTTTGATGCTTCTACATTAAGCTACAGAACCGAAGCAAATAGCGAAACGCTCAATATTCAGGCAACTACCGACATTGATAACGTCACAATCAGCGGTACGGGTGAACATACATTGGAAGACGGAGCAAACCAGCTGACTATTGCCGCTACTTCTGAAGATAAAAGTAACGTTGTAGCTTACAAATTAACGGTATACAATACTAAAAACCTGATCAGCGTTTCTTCTGCTAATGGCAAAGGAAAACGTATTGTAAACATAGATTCCTATAGTGGCGCGACCGGAGTCAACGAAAGTCCTTTCGATTTGTTGCTTGGCTGGAAAATAAACCTGAGCGGCAGTACTACGAACAAATGGTGCGATCTTTCCGCATCACCCTGGGTAATATTTTCTCTTTCAGATATTTATACCATCAACCGGATTGAATTCAGGGATTGTAAAATGATAGAACCGACTTTGGTCAATGTCCCCCAATATGCTGTATATGTAAGTACTACCAATACGGATGAAGGCAGTTGGACTCAGATTATCGATGAGTCGGGAGTTGGAGGCTTGAATGAAAAAATAAAATCATTCAACCCGGTAGATGCCCGTTTTGTAAAATTCGTTCCTGTCAAAGGAGATAATGCTGTCCGCATCTATGGCTTTGATATTTATGGAACATTCAAAGAAGCCATTGAACGGGATGGAAACATCAGTGTTGGGAAAACAATCATGAATTACAGTTCCTGTACAAATGATATGTTAACTCCCGCCAATGCCCTCGATGGAAGAGAAACCGTTTGGCAATTCAGTCGCGCAGACGCATTTCTTGAAATTGACTTGGAAGATACTTATGAAATCAATAAATTTGCAGTGGTTGATGCTGCCGATTGGATCAACGGATATAAAGTATCTGTAAGTAATACGGGTAATGGCGCCGACTGGAGAGAAGTAGCAACCCCGACTTTTCCCGAAAAAACAATGCAACGCAAAGAAGTTACATTGAAAACACCGGAGCAGGCCCGTTATGTACGTTTGGACATTCCCTCTGCTAATCAATATGGTACGAACCGGATTAAAGAATTCGAAATCTATAAATCCACAAATGGTTCCGGAATTCATGGAACAAAAACTTCTTCTTCCAAAATAGATTTTTATCCCAATCCGGTCAAGAAGGGAGAGAAAATGTATGTAAACGAAAAAGGATTGCTTAGCATATATTCTATGCAAGGAATTCTTGTTTTCAAACGAGATAAATTCGAACCTTCATTTATTTCTACAACAGATTTAATGCCAGGAACTTACATTATTCAGGTTATCAATGACAATGTAATAAAACGGGCTAAATTGATTGTGAAATAATGAATTAGTTTATAATATTTATTTTTGGCCAAAGGCGAAGGGCGAAAGGCAAAATATGATTTGCACATGATTTCCTTCGCCCTGCGCCTTGGGCCTTTTGCCGAACATAGTATAAACTAAATTTTATCATACACTTAACTTAAAACAGTTTCTCAATCAGAATTAAATAATGGAAAAAAAATTCACTTTTAGCCTTATTATTATTCTCCTTTCAGGAGCCCTTCATGCCAATAGTACAAATTCGAAAAAAAATGAAGCCAGGGAAACTCTGGATGCTATTTTTTCCAATTATTCTGTAAAAGAAAGCTGTTTATTCCGTGAAACATATCCTTTCGATGAAACTCATAAAGCAACCTACTTAGCCGATGAAGAACAAGCCAATAGAATTAATCCGTATGCATATCTTTGGCCCTTTTCCGGAAATTTATCCGCATTGACAGCCTTATATGAAAACACAAATGACCCGGAATATCTGGAGATGCTCAATGACAGAATTTTACCGGGACTGGAAGAGTATTTCGATGCCAAACGCCGTCCGTCCGGATATGCATCGTATATCAACTCCGCTCCCGAATCAGATCGTTTTTATGATGATAATGTCTGGTTGGGAATAGATTTTGCCGACCTTTATATATCAACAAAAGAAGAAAAATTCCTCGACAAAGCCCGATTGATCTGGAAGTTCGTTATTAGCGGAAAAGACAACAAATTAGGAGGCGGAATTTATTGGTGTGAACAAAAGAAAAAATCTAAAAATACATGTTCCAATGCCCCGGCATCCGTATTTGCCTTCAAGCTTTTCATCGCAACCGGCAATAACCTCTACTTGAATGAAGGTAAAAAGTTGTATGAATGGACAAAAAAAATGCTACAGGATGAAAATGATTTCCTCTACTATGATAATATTAATTTGAAAGGTAAAGTTGGAAAAACAAAATACACATACAATAGCGGACAAATGCTACAGGCCGCTGCGCTTTTGTATAAAATCACGAAAGAAGAAATATATCTGAAAGAAGCGCAATCAGTAGCACAATCATGTTATGATCGCTTTTTTCATGATTTTACAACTGATAACGGCGAAAAATTCCGGTTAATGAACAAAGGAGATGTGTGGTTTATAGCCATCATGTTCCGTGGTTTTCTGGAACTATATCTCCAGGATAATAATCCTGAATATATCAATACTTTCAAAAAAAATCTTGACTATGCATGGTTACACATGCGCGATTCCAACGGACTTTTTAATACAGACTGGAGTGGACATGAAAAAGATAAAAGCAAATGGTTGCTTACACAAGCAGCCATGGTCGAAATGTATGCACGGATATCAGCAATTCATAATAATTAGTAATGTGATTTAAAATTCTATCGAAAGCTGCCTCTCATCCGGCAGTAACGTAAAACTTTTACGGTGATAAATAGTAGCTCCGAACTGTTCGATTCCTTTCCTGTGTTTTAATGTAGGGTAACCTTTGTTATTTTTCCAGTCATACATATCAAACTCATCATGTAACTTTTTCATATAATCATCACGATAAGTTTTGGCAAGAACAGAAGCTGCCGCGATAGATAAATATTTTCCATCCCCCTTAACAACACATGTGTGCGCAATATCTTTATATTTTTTGAAACGATTGCCGTCAATCAATAAATGTTCCGGCTTTATTTTTAATTGGTCGATTGCCCGGTGCATAGCCAGAAATGAAGCATTCAGGATATTGATTTCATCGATCTCTTCCGGCGATACAATTCCAACAGCCCAAGCCAATGCCTCTTTTTCGATTATTTCGCGCAAGCGGTATCGTTCTTTTTCCTTCAATTGTTTGGAATCATTCAATTCTTCGCAAATAAAACTTTCAGGTAAAATAACGGATGCTGCAAATACGGCGCCTGCCAGACAACCTCGTCCGGCCTCATCACATCCGGCTTCAATTTTCGTTCTGTCAAGATAAGGAAGAAGCATTATTTGTTGTTTCAAAGTTAAATTTAAATCAATATGAACATTTTTGGGTGCACGGTACGCGGTGCACCCAAAAGATTCATATCGGTCACGATTTGTAAATTTAAACAATATCGTACAAATTTATATGATTTTGTTTTGAACGTCAAACCTCTTTTCGTTTTTCATAACAAAATCTCTATTTTTTATTATTTTTGTCCTGTTTTAAAAATCATCAGGTGGGTAAAAATAAATTACAGAAATTCGAGGATATGTATTCTTATCCTCATGTTTTTCAATATCCTTTTGCAGTCCTTCAGGAAAAAGGATTTGAAATGAAAGGAAAATGGAATGAATTGTTTTTCAGAAACGATCATCCTATTGTGCTTGAATTAGGCTGTGGCAAAGGAGAATACGCAGTCGGATTAGGAAAAATATATCCGGAAAAAAATTTAATAGGCATCGATATTAAAGGGGCAAGGATGTGGACAGGAGCTAAAGAAGCGCTTGAGTCAAGGATGGGCAATATCGCTTTTCTGCGTACACATATTGAGCTTTTGACCTATTTCTTCGCTCCGGGAGAAATTTCTGAAATATGGATTACTTTCCCTGATCCTCAAATGAAGAAGGTAAATAAACGGATGACTTCCACCCGTTTCATGAAATTATACCGGCAAGTGCTTTCTGATAATGGAATGATACACTTGAAAACGGATAGTAATTTTATGTATCAATATACCTGTGAAATGATTAAAGCCAATCAACTTCCTGTTTTATTCTCAACAGAAGACTTGTATCATTCTGATTTGAACAATAAAATACTATCAATACAAACTTTTTATGAACAACAATGGCTGGAACGTGGTTTAAATATCAAGTATATCAAATTCCTTTGTGAAGAACGGGAAAACTGGATCGAACCGGATATTGAAATTGAGTATGATCCGTATCGTAGTTTTAACAGAAGTCGAAGATCGGAAAATGGGAAGCTGATAGTTGAAAATTAATTTTTCACTTTCCATTTTCAACTTTCAATTAAATAAAAATGTCAATCTATCCCAAACTCATACTAGATGCCCTCAAAAATGTCCGCTATCCGGGAACAGGGCAAGATATTGTTTCGGCCGGAATGGTTGAAAACGATATCCATATTGCAGGAAACAAAGTTTCTTTCTCTATCCTTTTCGATAAACCTAATGATCCTTTCATCAAGTCAGTAATCAAAGCTGCCGAAACAGCTATCCTGACTTATGCCGGAGAAGATATTGATATCAAAGGTAATATAGAAGCACGAGCAAAACAGACTGTCCGTCAGGAACCTGAAAAATTATTATCTCAGGTAAGAAATATCATTGCCATCTCTTCCGGAAAAGGAGGCGTGGGAAAAAGTACCGTATCTGCCAACCTGGCTGTGACATTGGCTCAAATGGGTTATAAAGTCGGACTATTAGATGCCGATATTTACGGTCCGTCTATGCCGAAAATGTTCAATCTGGAAGATGCCCGGCCACTTTTGGAGTCCATAGATGAAAAAGATTACATCATACCTGCTGAAAATTATGGAGTAAAGCTTTTATCTATCGGTTTTTTTGTTGATAAAAACAATGCTTTGGTATGGAGAGGTTCCATGGCAAGTAATGCGTTGAAGCAACTCATTGGTGATGCACTTTGGGGTGATCTGGATTTTTTTCTGATAGATTTGCCTCCCGGTACAAGTGATATACATTTAACATTGGTACAAACATTGTCGATCACGGGAGCTGTAGTTGTAAGTACGCCTCAGGAAGTAGCTTTGGCTGATGCAAGAAAAGGCATCAGTATGTTTACCGGAGAAAAAATTAATGTTCCCGTACTTGGTCTGGTCGAAAATATGGCATGGTTTACACCTGCAGAACTTCCTCAAAATAAATATTATATCTTCGGAAAAGAAGGATGTAGAAAGCTTGCGGAAGAAATGAATGTTCCTTTACTTGGACAAATTCCTATTGTTCAGAGTATTTGTGAAGGAGGCGATTCCGGTAAACCTGTAGCTTTGAATGAAAATTCTATTACCGGGCAAGCTTTTCACTCATTGGCAGAAAATTTTGTAAAACAAGTAGAATACCGGAATCAACATTTGGCTCCGACTCAAAAAGTGGAGATTACACACGGGAAAAAGCACTGAATAAGCATTTTAAACACGAAGACACGAAGGCACGAAGGAAATTTAAACTTTGTGTCTTCGTGTTTTAAAACCTTTCCTTGCTTCTCAACGTTGTAACCTTTATTAATTACAGTGAAGGGTGAAGGTCGCTTTGCTCCCTGTGAAAGGTGAATTATCCTCCCTTCACCACGAGCGAAGCGAGTTCACAAGGGAGCGAAGCGACCTTCCCCTTTCACAAAAAACTAAGGTTATGAAATCAACCAGTATCCGTCTCAAGTTCCGCCCTTCCACCCTTCCCGGCTGTGAAGGTTCGCTTTTCTTCCAGTTCATCCGCAACCG
>JAVBLQ010000115.1:0-16200 GCA_031553435.1 Bacteroidales bacterium
AACGAAAATTTTAATTTCCCTGTGTCTTACCATATTACTCTCAATTGGAAGTACACAAGCTCAGGTTTCCATTGGAACCACTAATACCCCGACAAGCGGTTCTGTGCTGGATTTAAGCCAGGTAGATGCTAAAAATTTGGGGTTGATGCTTCCCAAAGTTGCATTAACAAATTCTATTACATGGTCGCTTGCAGGAACAAAAATAGAAGGAATGTTTGTGTATAATACGGCGACTTCGGCAACAGATAAAAATATTGCTCCCGGTGTTTATTACTGGAAAAATAATCAATGGAATGCACTGGCTGATGTGAGTTCCATCCCGGCAGAATATGAACCACCCACTTGTCACGATGATTTTGGCAATATTGTTTCTTGCTGTACTGATGAAAATGGCAATACGATTCCTTGTCCCGTGATACCAGTCACTGGGTTTTGGAGTATGAATGGAAATAAAGGTACTTCTGGTAGCAATTTTATTGGCACAATTGATAACCAAGATTTGATATTTAGAACAAATAATAAAGAATCAATGAGGTTGTCAAAAGATGGAAATTTAGGGATAGGAACAATGCCAACTGGCGCGAAGGTATCTATAAATGGCGGTATATTATCAAAAACATTTAATAATAATGATCCATGGAGCGCTTCTAATTTATATTTGCAAAAAGCCAGAGGTTCTCAAGGAGCTATCCAAAATTTACAGTATGGAGACCAAGTTGGTGGAATTTATTTTGGCGCTCAAGTTGCAGGAAAGATAGAAAGTGTAGCAACTATTTCTTCAAATTATTATGGGGATGGTACATTAATAAAAGGATCTCTGAATTTTAGAACAAGTAATCAATCACGATTATATATAACTGAAAATGGAAATATTGGAATAGGAACCGTTAATCCTAATTCATTGTTAACAGCAAATGGAGTAATAACAACAAGATATTTTAATGTAGGGACTTCAAGTGGAGCTAATATTTATATTCAAAGAGCTAGAGGGACAGAAGGGGATATGAGTAATTTACAATCTGGAGACGCTATAGGGGGTATTTATTGGGATGCTCATTTTGATGGAAAATTAAATCGTATTGGAAGAATCGCTTCTTATTATGTTGGCGATGGCACTACAATAAAATCTCGAATGTATTTTGATACAAGTAATACAACACAAATGGCTATTAATGAAAATGGAAATGTTGGAATTGGAACAATGTCTCCATCCTATAAACTCCATGTCAATGGGACAGCAGCTGGTACTTCCGCCTGGCAAATAGCTTCCGATTCCCGTTATAAAAAAAATATTTCAACAATTCAAAATCCTTTAAGCATCATACAGAAATTACGTGGCACTACCTATGAATATAAGAAGTCTGATTTTCCTGAAATAGCATTCAAAGACGGGAAACAATACGGTGTAATTGCTCAAGAAGTCGAAAAAATAATGCCTGAAATTGTCTCAACTGATGCTGAAGGATATAAAAGTGTAGCTTATACTGATATAATTCCGGTATTAATTGAATCTATCAAAGCTCAACAAGCTATGATTGAACAACTCAAATTGGAAGTAGAATCATTGAAAAAAGCTCAATAAGAGCAACAACCAACTCTAACAGGGTTTCAAACTCTGTTAGCAAACATTCCTGTTGCGAAACAGGTTCAAGGGCATGCCAACGCAGACAATTCCACACCCGCACGGTTCTTTTTTATTCCTTTTAACACAAACCAGAGTGCGGAGTGACTGGGAGAGGCCATTAGGGGGCCGCTCTGCGTTGGAACTCTTGAAATAATTGAAAATGGAAAATGAGGGCTTGCGCACGAAATCATTTTTCACTTTCAATTTTCAATTCATTTTGATGAAGACAACAATTTCGTCATTTCTATGGAGAAAAAACTGGAAAATGTAGAAGAAAACGATGAAACACGTTATCTGAGAAGGGAATTTTCATACAGTAAATTTGAACAACGGATGGTTCTTCCCAACAATGCAGATAAAGACAAGATTCAGGCTAAAGTGGAGCATGGAGTATTGAATATATCCATCCCTAAACTTGATGAAGCAAAAATCAGAGGCAATATGAAGGCAATCGAAGGTTGTATGGGCTTTATGTTTATATTTGAACTATGTTATTGAAACCAAACATGCCAAAAACCCCTAAATTATTTCTTCATAAGATTGAGATTCATCATTCCACTCAAATTCCATATTGATAGGTGCGGAGAGGATCACTTCCAAAGCTGGATTTATTGATAAAATATCTTCGGGATAAATTGCTTCACTATTGGTTGGATTATCCAGATAATCTTCATCTTCGTCACCATATAAAAAACGCCAACCACTATCAATATTTGTTTCAGGATAATCTCTGTAACAGTATCCGATATGATCGGCTTCCAAGGCTCTTCGTGATACGAACGCATATTTTTTTACTTCTTCTTCCGTGTGCTTTCGTCCCTCAGGGACATCATCTGATTTAATTTGCTCGTCCATTTTTTTATTTAATTGAAAGTTGAAAATTGAAAGTGGAAAATGCTTTCGTGCGTAATCCTCATTCAATTAGTTATCCAAAATCGTCGAATAGAAGCATTTCCGGAGGAACTCCAAGATCGTCCAACATTTTCTTTACGGCATTGGCCATCGGACCGGGACCACACATATAGTATTCAATATCTTCAGGAGCTTCATGAGTTTTCAAATAATTATCATAAATTACCTGATGAATAAAACCGACATAACCTGTCCATCTATCTTCAGGCAAGGGTTCGCTTAATGCAATATTGAATGTAAAGTTAGGAAATTTTTTTTCAATTGTCCTGAAGTCTTCTTCATAAAAAATTTCATTTTTTGAACGGGCTCCATACCAATATGATATTTTCCGATCTGTAGTCTTCAGTGTATGGAATAAATGCAACAAATGTGAGCGTAATGGAGCCATTCCTGCTCCGCCTCCAATGTACAACATTTCACGTTTGGTATCCAAAATATGAAAATCACCATAAGGCCCGGAAACTTTAACCTTATCTCCCGGTTTAAGGTTAAAAATATAAGAAGATGCTATTCCCGGCTTCATTCCTGCTTTCCATGTTCCGGTTGAACGATCGAAAGAAGGAGTTGCAATACGGATATTTAACATCACAATATCCCCTTCCGCAGGATAATTGGCCATAGAATAGGCACGCATTGTTTCCTCTGTACTTGTGCACGACAAATCCCACATTTTGAACTTATCCCATTCCGGTTTAAAACGATTTACGTCTCCTTTCATCGGTTTTCCTTCAATATTAAAATCCGAGAAATTAAGACTATAAGGAGGAATTTGTATTTGAATGTAGGAACCTGGTTTAAAATTCAATCGCTCATCTTTCGGCAATTTGACTACAAATTCTTTAATGAATGAAGCTACATTGTAGTTTGAAACTACTTCGCACTCCCATTCTTTTACTCCGAAAACTTCTTCTGATACTTGTATTCTTAAATCTTCTTTTACTTTGGTTTGACATCCCAACCGCCAATGATCTTTTATTTGCTTGCGTGAAAAAAAACCGACTTCTGTAGGCAATATTTCACCTCCGCCTTCCAGCACCTGACAACGACACTGTCCGCAGGTTCCACCACCACCACAAGCGCTGGAAAGAAAAATGCCACTGGCTTGTAACGTAGATAAAATGGTGCCTCCCATCGGAACCGAAAGATGCTTTTCATCATTGACAACAATCTCCACATTTCCCGAAGGTGTTAATTTTGACTTTGCTATCAGCAATAAAAAAACAAGCAACAAAGTCACTATAAGAAAGACTACAACACTTACTATAATTGTTAAAATTGACATCTGACTAAATTTTTATTCCTGAAAAACACATAAATCCAATTCCCATTAAAGCTGTGATTATAAAAGCAATACCTAATCCTCGTAAAGGTTTGGGAATATCAGAATATTGCAATTTTTCTCTTATTGCAGCCATTCCGACAATTGCAAGCATCCAACCTATTCCGGAACCCAATGCATAAGTAGTTGCAACTCCTAAATTAGAAAACTCTTTTTGTTGCATAAAAAGAGAGCCTCCCAATATCGCACAGTTTACAGCAATTAAAGGTAAAAATATTCCTAAAGATGAATATAATGACGGACTGAATTTTTCGACTACCATTTCAACCAATTGAGTAAACGAAGCAATCACTGCGATAAAGATAATTAAACTCAGAAAACTCAGATTTACATCTTTCAATTCCGGACTTATCCATGACAATGCGCCTTCTTTCAATACATAATTTTCCAATAAATAATTGATCGGTAATGTTATTGTTAAAACGAAAATAACGGCAACACCCAATCCTAATGCTGTTTTTACATTTTTGGAAACGGCAAGAAACGAACACATGCCTAAAAAATAGGCAAATATCATGTTGTCGACAAAAATGGAACGGACAAATGTGCTTAGTATATCTTGCATAAATTATATATTAGTTCTTAATTCTTCTCTTGCAGTTCCTTATTTCTCGACCGGTGCACCCAAATAATACAGGCCACAGCAATCAAAGCCATCGGAGGCAAAATCATCAAACCATTATTCATATATCCCGCTTGATAGAATGATTCAGGAATTATGTGATAACCTAAAAGCGTACCTGATCCGAGTAATTCACGGAAAAACCCGACAATCACAAGGATAAGACCATAACCCAAACCATTTCCTATTCCATCCAAAAAAGAGGGCCAGGGTTTATTTCCCAGAGCAAATGCTTCCAAACGACCCATTAAGATACAATTAGTAATAATTAGTCCAACGAAAACCGACAATTGTTTACTCACATCATAGGCAAATGCTTTCAATGCTTCGCTTACAATCGTAACCAAAGCGGCAACTACCACTAATTGAACAATAATCCTGATTCTATTGGGAATTGTATTCCGGAGCAATGAAATAATCACATTGGCAAAAGCGACAACAACAGTTACAGAAATACCCATAACGATTGCAGGCTCCAGTTTGCTCGTAACTGCTAATGCCGAACATATTCCCAACATCTGAACCGTTATCGGATTGTCTTTGTTTAACGGATTCAGTAATATCGATTTATTTTTTTCTGATAAAAGTTCCATGTTTTTTAATTGACAATTGAGAATGGAAAATTGAAAATGAAATACAATTCATCATTTTCAATTTTCAACTTTCAATTTCTCATTCTTTAAAAAGTTATCATAAGCTCCGATACTAGTATGAAGCATTGCATCTACTCCCTGACTGGTAATTGTTCCTCCGGAAATTCCATCAACATAATCTTGTCCGGAAGCTGTTTTTCCTGGTTTTACAATGGCAATGGAAACAAACTTTCCTTCTTTATTATAAAATTTCTTGCCTATAAAATGGTGTCCGAATTCGGGTCTGTTAATTTCCGCTCCTAAACCCGGAGTTTCTCCTGCATGACCAAAATCTGCACCATAAACAGTATTTTTATCGTCGTTGACGGAAATATATCCCCAAATGGGGCCCCATAATCCGGCGCCACGCATAGCCATGATATATTTTTGTTTTCCATCAATAGTTGCAACGAAAACAGGATATTTCCTTTCATTGACAGACTTGGTCAATTCTGTAACCAAATCTGTTTGAAAAGCATCACCATCCACTTTTTTACCTTCGGCATCGATCAAAAAAGCATTGGTGATGAGTTCTTTGTATTTTGTTTCCGCATCTTTTTCTGTTGATGTTACATTGATTGAACGAAGTATTTGCCTCATTTTATCAATATCTTCATTCGTTTTCTGCTTTTCTCTCAATGCCTGGGAAGTAAAAGCCAGTAAGAGAGCAACCAGAATAACCATTACGGAAGCATAAATTATTGTGTAAATATTACCTTCTCTATTCATACTTTAACTCGTTTTAGACGACGTTTGATATTTGCATCTACTACATAAAAATCTATCAACGGGGCAAATGAGTTCATCAACAGGATTGCCAGCATCATTCCTTCAGGATATCCGGGATTTAATACCCGAATCAACACTGCAAATAATCCGATTAAGAAACCATAAATATATTTTCCTGTTTCCGTCCTGGCAGAAGTTACGGGATCTGTAGCCATAAATACGGCTCCAAAAGCAAAACCTCCTAAAAGTATATGTTGAACGGGTGTTACCATCATTGCCGGAGTTGTTCCTATCAAATTAAAGACAACAGCAGCAACAATTCCTCCGGCAAAAACGGAAATCATGGTCTTCCAACTGGCCACTCCGGTAATCAAAAGGATTATAGCACCGATTAATATGGCAAGTTTGGATGTTTCTCCGATAGAACCTGGGATGAGTCCCCAGAACATATCCCACAAACTCAAGGGATTTCCCAGTACATCAGTCATTTGTATATGATTGCTTGTAGCTGTACCTACTTGTCCGAGCGGAGTCGCGCCTGAATATGCATCCACTATATTTCCTGCACCTAGTCCGAAAGTCGGATCTGTTCTTACAAAAACCTGATCTCCTGTCATTTTGGAAGGATAAGCGAAAAACAGGAATGCACGGCACACCAAAGCCACATTCCAGATATTGTAACCGGTTCCGCCAAAAACTTCTTTGGCAAATATAACTGCAAATGCTGTGGCAACAGCCAACATCCAAAGCGGAGTGTCTACAGGAACAATTAATGGAATCAGTATTCCTGAGACCAAAAATCCTTCCTGAATTTCGTGTCCTTTGTATTGGGCGATTATAAATTCAATACCTAATCCTACCACATAGGAAACAATGACTTTAGGTAATACAGCCAGGAAACCGAATAAAAATGTTGACCAACAATCAACACTTTGACCGATTGCCAGATAATGCTGATAACCGACATTGTACATTCCAAATAATAATGCGGGAAGCAAAGCGGCGATAACAATCGTCATCGTTCTTTTTGAATCGACCGAATCATGGATGTGTACACCTGATTTTGAAGTTTTGTTCGGAACAAAAAGAAATGTTTCGAATCCGTCGAAAACAGAATGAAACATGGATAATTTTCCTCCCGGTTCAAAATTGGGTTTGATTTTGTTGAGGTAATCTCTTAAAAATTTCATCATTTTTATTTTGAGAGTTACAAATTACAAATTCTCTCCCGTAACTTGTAACTCGTAACCTGTAACTCGTAACCTGTAACTCGTAACTATTTCATTTCTTTATAAAGCAAATTCAATCCATTTCTCACGATCTGTTGAATTTCGATTTTGGAAGTATCTACAAATTCACAAAGTGCAAAATCTTCAGGGGCGACTTCATAAATTCCCAAATTTTCCATTTTATCGATATCAAAAGCGATAATGGCTTTCAATAGATATTCAGGGAGAATATCCATCGGAAAGACTTTATCATATTCGTTTGACATGATTATTGCTCTTTTCCCTCCTTTGATGCGGGCATCGAAAGAATATTCTTTTTTCCCACGAGGATCTAATAACCAGGAAAAGAAAGTCCTGCTATTTGAAAATTTTTTCAATCCGGGCATCGCCCAACCGAAAAACTCGTTTGTTTCTGTTCCTTCAGGAATTACAGTAATCTGATTATCAAAAGCATGAAGAAATCCGTCGGGTTCTGTTTTTGTTCCGGTCAACACATTGCCGCTGATATAGCGAAGGTTTATATCCTGAGTAACATTATTTTCGGCTAACGATTTAATGTTTGCACCCAAAATAACCTGATGATAACCGGTTTCTTTAACTTCCGATCCGGTTAATGCTATAATTTTTGAAAAATCTACTGCTCCTTTATTGAAAAGTCTGCCGATAAATAACACATTTGCGGGATCCATCGTCCAAACGATTTCTCCCTTGTTTATGGGTTTGATTTGATTGATTTGCACTCCAACATTCCCTGAAGGATGAGGTCCTTCGACATGAACGATTTCAACATTTCCGGCATTTTTCAAACATTCCGATTGACAATCGGGTCTGATGCTTAGGTATACTTTCCCGGTTGTCAATTTCGACAAAACCTCTAAACCTTTCTGAAAATTATCTTCTTCTCCTTTTAAAATAAATTCCAGATCGGGAGCTAATGGTGCTGAGTAAAATCCTGAAATAAAAATATCTCTCGGGGTATCTTGCGGATTAGCAATAATATCGTAAGGACGTTGTTTGATAAAAGCAAAAATTCCACTTTCCGCCAATGTTTTTTTTATATCTTCAGCAGTAAGTCTTTGAATATCTTTTTTGCCGTAATAAACATTTCTGGCTATTTTTTCAGAGGCAATAAGAATATTCAATAATTTTCTTTTTTCACCCCTGTTAATTGCAATAATTTCACCACTTACAGGTGAAGTTATTTTTATTTCCGGGCAATTTTTATCATATAAAACAGGTGCACCTGCCCTGATTTTATCTCCGGCTTTAACAGCCGTTTTAGGGGTAAACCCATGGAAATCATCAGGAAAAATGCAATAACAATCAGATTTTTGGGATTGCAATAATATTTTTTCAGCTTTCCCTTTCAAATGAATGTCCAATCCTTTTTTAATCTTTATCATCCGAATCATGGTGTTTCTTTGTATTCATAACACTCAACCTTATAATGAGTTTACAAAACTATCAAATTTTAATAAGAATAAAAAATATCTTTTTAAAATTTATTCTTTTCGTAATACAATTTGTCCGCTTAAATTTGCATCAATCTTCTTAAAAAAATCTTTGATTTCGCTATAAGAACTTACAGGATATTGACCTGTGTGAATATTTATTTGTTGAATAATCAGCAATTTATTCTCTTTTTCTTCTATTTTTGAAGAAAAAGATCCGAAAGATGTTTTCAATTCCGTTGTCTTGGGTTTCGACTCGATAATAAAATGTTCGGGGATTTCGATTGTAATTGAATCTGTTTGATATTCAGGTGTTTCTATATTGACATCCAATCTCCTGGATAATGATGACAATGATTTCCCCAAACTACTTCTGAATGGATTGATAGGAATAAATAACCTGTTGCCTGTTTGATTGGCATATCGCTCGGCTTCCATATTATAAGATATTTGAATTTCAGGATGAGCAGACTTGTTATATTCCGTTTGAATATTTGTGATTTTAGATTTTTGAACGGAAAGATTTTTCTCCAGAAAATTAATTTTATCTCTTTCGGCTTTACTCATCACAAATCCGACATATTCTTCCATATTGTGATTTTTATAAATGCTTTTTATGGAAGCATGAGCCGAAGCATCCGGGCTGATTTTCAGAAAGATATTGTTTGTTTCCGTATTCATCGTTTCCGGAATGTCCCTTACTTTGCATAACTTGCTGTTTTCTCCTTTAACCAACAAAACATCATGTCCGGCAATCTTACCATGAACAAAGTTACAGGGTTCATCTTTACTTGTACATTCAAGCCATATCGTATCATTTTTCAGTGGCACCATTAAAATAACATGATTACTTTGGTTCAAACTGCTAAAATCATGAAACATATTTTTCTTTTTGGTATTAACAATCACATAATCAGACGGTATATTGACAACATTCAGCATTGATTTCATATAATTAGTCAACGCTTTGCAATCTCCGTAACTGGTTTTTGCTACTTGCGCTGCCGGAATAGGTTGAAAACCTCCTATTCCCAACTGGATACTCACATAGCGGGTTGAATTTTGCAGATATTCATATATTTTTTCCACCTTTTCTTTATCGTTTGCGGTTCCTGCTGTTATTTCTTTTACTTTTTCAATTATTGCAGGAGGCAAAATGTCTCTCTTATCTAATAATTGAGACAAAAATATACCCAGTTCTTTCCAATTCGACATTTTTCCGCAAATTCCATCATAACAAAAATTGTTGGGAGCAATGTAAACTACGGGAAACAACGATATAAATTCCGGAGCATATGCTTCCCAGGCAATTGCAGGTTTTTTATCATATTTCCATACATAAACGGAATCTTTGTTCAATGTAGATTTTTCCGGATTGGGGGCTAATTCGTTGGCTTTATAACGAATAGATTCTGTTGCCGGAAATTGAATCCTGTGTTCCGATTTTTCAACGGCAACATGATAACTGGCCGGAACAAATACCGGATACCAGGCAATTCCATTTTTCCATTTAATTTCGTATTTATACTTTACAGTATAAGGATATGATGGAGAACTGCATTCATAAATAGATTGATAATCATCTGAGGCCAAGTCGGATGAAATAGCTGTGGTTATCAAATCCCCTTTCCCGATTTTCTTGAAAACCTTTCCGGAAGAAAGGATAATCTCTCCCGAAAAGCTTTTCAATTCTCTGAATTTATCTTGAAAAAGATATAGGTTGGCCATATCTTTTCCTTTTTGATCCAGGATAGTTATCACTTTGGTTACTTCTTCTGTTGCATTATTGATATCTTTTTGAACAAAATTTGTTTGTTCATAGCGAATAACGGCATAAGCATCTTTCTTCAAACTATCAGGAATGGCGCTGACAGAATATTCATCCTGAGCTTGTACAAGAATACAACTACTCAATATTATGAGTAATGAGATAATTTTTTTCATTCGCTTACTTTTTTAAGTACTAATTGATTGGTATTACTTGTAGTTATGTATGAAAAAAACTCGCGTAGATGCTCATATTCCAAAGGAGAATATAATATTTTATTCAGGTTATAGCGGATATTCAAATTGATCATGTTTGCTTCTTTATTATGTTCGATCAGATAGGTGAAGGAGGCTTCTTTCTCATTCAATGATATCTTTCCGGGATCAGGAAGAGCTTCCACGCTATATCCGTCAGGCACTTTGATATTAACGTTGATTCGTTGCTCATACGGATATGAGAACTCAACGGGTAATTGCCGTTTTTCAGATTTAAAAGGGTTTTCTTTGAAAATAGGAAAGATAAGCGGATTAAAATAAATATGATCACCGCCTAAAGTAACATCATTTTTTGTGAATTTAAAACCGAAAGTTGCTTTACTTGCTGCATGATCCGCTCCTTTGATTTCAAAATCGGAGATAGATATATTGTTGGCTGATTCTTGTTTTTCAATATAATCCTGCTGATCTTTATGTCCGTAATAATTGTTACGGAAAGAATAACCTAATTCTCCGCTTTGATTTTGATTATAAGTTCCGGCCAATACTCCTTCTTCATTGAAATGAAGGCTTACGGCTGCAATTTCTGTACTTTTGGTAATATTGGTTAAATTAACCCATCCTGACGATCTGTTCCCTTTGACACTTCTTGCAAAATCACACATAGTTACAGGAGGCAATACATTGAGGTCTCCATATTTGGCTGATGCATCCATGTATATAGGTTTTCCTTCCACATCAACGGCTACGATATAATAATTTAAATAATCGATTGTAGGGTGGGAGACCGGAATCCGGCCGCGGTTTCTCAAACTCATTACAACAGGATATGCTTCGAATCCGGCTTCTCTTAAAGCTGAAATCAGAAGAGCATTGATTTCGCCGCTTGTACCTATTCCTTTTTTTAATGCATCTTTGGGATTATTGGCAGAAAGTGTATTTTCATCATTCCATTTGACTTTTGATCGAACCAGATGATAAATTTTGCTGATTTTTTCAGGTTCACTCATTTCCGGAGTTAACAATGTTGCGAATTCTTCTTTAAATAACTTATGATTGAATTGTTTCCCAAAATTTGAATATTCCAACAATTGCTTGTCAACATTTTCCCATGAATTGATGAAATCTTTGTATACAACTCCGGGTATGGTGAATGAGCGTAATTCAAATGTAACCCTGGTCATAAAGTCATTCATGCACCAAACATAGTTTTCTTTTTTGAGGCCGGGTAAATCTGAAACTTCAAATAAGTATTTATCGGCTGTAAAATTCAACTGGTTTGATCCGATCAGGAATGACTGGTTTGTTTTATCCTGAACTATTTTAATCGGTTCGTAACCTTTAGTTTCTTTGCTAAAAGAATAATATTCGGGAATATACAATTCATATTTACTATATTTTACCGGAATGGATCGTTGAAAAACATAATCATCCAGATCTCCGTCACGAGGAGATGTCAATTCATATTTATACTCAATAATCGAACCTGGTTGAACTGCCGGAAATGCAAATTTTGTTCTCGTAATTCTTTCCGATACTTTTTCCTCAAAAATATTTTCTTTGGATAATTTTGTTTTTTCGATTTTCCCATTGACAAGATTATAAGTATTTCCTGAAAGTCCTGTGATGTATTCACTTTCAGCACGGGTTTTTCCGATATAATATGCAATAGCGTGATCTGCATATTCAAGTCCGTCATTTGTTAAAATTTTTATCCTGACAAAATAACGATTTTTCACAACGATGCCTGTAAATGAATTATAATCGTAGCGGGTATCTTTTTCTTCATAAAGAACAACAGCTGAGGCTTCGGGATCTTTGTCATATACTGTCATTTTCAAATCGTCTTCAGAAACTTCTCCGAATTTTACTTTGGGTTGTTGGCTCAAACAATTAGGTGCTGAGAAAATTAGTATCAGACTAATTAACATGAATAATTTCTTCATTTTTGTATGTGGTTTGTATGTTAATAATATATAATCCTGCTAAGATATGTTTTTATTTTGAAAGTTGCAATGTTCCTTGCTTTTTTTGTATGTTTGCATTTTAATTAATCACAAAAAAAATGCAAGTAACAGCCAAACTTATCCAATTGCTCCCTTTACAATCAGGAACAAGCAGAAACGGTGAATGGAAAAAACAAGATATTGTTGTAGAAACTGATGCCCAGTATCCTAAAAAAATATGTATTTCCATCTGGGGTGATAAAATTAATGAATCTCAATTACAAATAGGAAATATGCTTACTATCGATTTCGATGTTGAAAGCCGGGAATATAATGGTCGTTGGTATACTGATGTAAAAGCATGGAAAATTGATTCGGCAGGTTCAAACCAACCTCAACCTATTTCAACGACTTCATTTTCAATGCCCGATGAAAATTTGATGCCTCCACCTGTACAGGAAAAAGATGATTTACCGTTCTGATACAACCCACTTCCTGGACCTCGTTGCCGAAGACCTCATCAATCGTTTCGGTACCGACCTGGCCAATATTGCTGTCGTCTTTCCGGGGCGTCGGGCGCGTTTATTTTTCAACAACTACCTTTATAAACATGCTGATAACCCGCTTTGGACTCCGAAATATTTTTCTATGGAAGAACTGTTCGAACAATCTTCCGATCTTCAACAAGCTGATAATATCAAACTGATATGCGAATTATACAAAACATATATCGAAGTTTATAATTCGGAAGCATCGACGCCTTCGACCGAAACATTGGATGAATTTTATTTTTTCGGAGAAATATTGTTAAATGATTTCAACGATATCGATAAAAATCTTGTCAACGCACATTCCTTGTTCAGTAATTTAAAAGATCTGGATGTATTGAAAGACCAATTTTCCCACCTCAATGAAATCCAGCTCGAAACGCTTATCCGTTATTTTAAATATACTTTTCAGGGAGAAACTTCACTTCAGAATGCTTTTTGGTCTGTTTGGAATGTTTTGGGAAAAGTCTATACTTCTCTTAAAGAAAAACTGGGAAAAGAACGGGTTGCATTTCCGGGAATGTTGATGCGATCGGTTATTGAAGACGAGAATATTTCATTTCCATTCAAACAATACGTTTTCGTCGGTTTCAATGTTTTGAGTAAATGCGAAGAAGAACTTTTCAAAAGACTGAAAGATAAAGCGCTTTTTTATTGGGACTTCGATACTTATTATTTGAATAAAGATAATAACCGGACAAATGAAGCCGGAATTTTTATCCGGGAAAATATACAAAAGTTCGGTTCTGCATTAACTTCAGGATCATTCGGTAATTTTCTTTCTAAAGAGAAAAAAATTACAATTATTTCTTCTGCATCGGAAAGCGGACAATCAGCATATATTCCCACCTGGATTGATTTTATTGCCAGGCAAACTGATTTTTCAGATCCTGATTCTGCTATTGTGTTGTGTAATGAACAGATACTTCCTACTGTAATGCACACAGTTCCCTCGGACAAAGTGGAAAATGTGAACATTACGATGGGTTTTCCTCTTACACAAACACCGGTTTGCAGCTTTATCCAAATCCTGACCGATTTGCAAATCAAGGGATATAATGAGTCCGGTAAAGCTTTTCGTTACAAATATGTATTGCCAGTGCTTCGTCATCCATACACGCATATAATTTTTCCGGAAGCAAAAGATGTTGAACAGGAACTTTTGCAAAAAAACATTTTTTTTCCGTCCAAGGAAATTTTAATTGATAAGGAAATCTTTTCATACACAGCCAATAGCCTGGAACTGGCACAATATTTATTGAATATCATTACCAGAATTGGTAAATCTTATGAAAATGTTAATGAATATGCGGATGTTTATGGCGGGCTGTACCAGGAATCAATTTTTCGTTCATATCAGATTGTGAATCGGATCTATAACCTGATTTTTTCGGGAGAACTGGATATTCAAAAAACAACTTTTTTGCGTTTGATCCGCAAACTGTTTTCAACAACCAGTATCCCGTTTCATGGAGAACCAGTGAAAGGATTGCAAATCATGGGAGTATTGGAAACAAGAACGCTGGATTTCAAAAATCTATTGCTTCTTTCTGTCAATGAAGGATTTATGCCTGGGACAGATAATGACAATACATTTATCCCTCAATTCTTAAGAAAACATTTTGGATTAAGCACTTTAGAACATCAGGATTCCATATATGCCTATTATTTCTACCGGCTTATCCAACGAGCAGAAAATATTACATTCGTTTATAATACAGATAAAACGCAAACGGGAAAAGCGGAAATGAGCCGTTTTCTGCTTCAAATGCTTACCGAATCAGGATTACTAATTCAAAGATTAAGTCTGCAATCATCCATAAAACCGATTCAATCGGAGGCAATTGAACTTCGGAAAAGTCCTGAAATGATTGAACGCATCCGGAATTTATACGATAAAAATGTAAATCCGGAAGCTAATACGCTATCTCCTTCAGCCTTAAATACTTTTATTGATTGTTCTCTTCGTTTTTACTTACAATACATCAAAGGATTAAAAGTCAAGGATGAACTTTCGGATGAGTTGGATAGTTCTATTTTCGGCACCATTTTCCACCGGTCAGCAGAACTTCTTTATCATCAAATCGGACGGACAACCCGGCAAAATTTTCAACCTTTCTTGGTCAAAAAAGAGAGTTTTGAACCTTATATCAAACATCAGCATCTGTTGGATAAGTTGGTCTCTCAAGCATTTAACGAAGAATATTTTAAAGGAAAAGAAGTCGATCCCAAACAATATAACGGAGAACAGTTGATCAATTTCCGTGTGATTCGTCATATGTTGAAACGTCTGATTCAGTTTGATCGTCAGCATACACCCTTTTATATCAGAGGTTTGGAACACGGGGTTTACTCCAATTTTGAAATTCCCTCACACAATGTGTCATTGAGAATCGGGGGGATCATCGACTGTTTGCAGGAAAAAGACGATACATTGAGTATCATCGATTATAAAACGAGCGGAACAGCGAAAACATATAAAACGCTGGAAGAAATTTTTGCTCAAAAAGAAAATCGTGCTTCACATATCTTCCAAACATTTATTTATGCTTCCGTATTGATCAAAGAAGGACAAAAGCAGGCAGTTTCTCCGGCGCTCATCTATCTTCAGGATGCGGGAAAAGAAAATTACTCTCCCGTTATCATGTATGAAAAGGAAGAAATCAAAGATTTTAAAGAATTATTTTCTGACTTCGAAGAAATTTTTATCCGGAAAATTGCAGAACTTTTTGATCCGGAAGTACCTTTCCAACAAACAACAATTATCGGCAAATGTAGCTATTGTGATTTTAAGAGTTTGTGTAACAGGTGATTAGATGATTATGGAGTGTGTGTAACTGATTAAGCCCCGTCCTATATCCCTCTCCAAATACCCTGTAGCCTGCATCAGTAAAATATTTCACAAAAATATTCTTCATCCTATTGCACATTAGAAAATATCTATTGCCTTTGCATCGCATTTGAGAGAAAATGCAAAAAACAAAATGGTGTGGTAGTTCAGTTGGTTAGAATACCTGCCTGTCACGCAAGAAGTTAGAGATCAGAACAAGACATTAAGTCAATTATATATGAAGCAGTTACAAGTTAATGTAGCTGTTTTTTTTATTGGGTTCAAATACCAGTTCAAGCACATGTTTTTATCCATGAATGATTAATAATTTATTTCACTACTGTCCGACAAAAAA
>JAVBLQ010000037.1:0-15162 GCA_031553435.1 Bacteroidales bacterium
CGGGAGACTTGCGACAATGTCGCAAACGCAAATTTGCTCAGCGGGAGACTTGCGAAAACTCTGGAACAGCACTTTACGTATAAAGGCAGGATAAAAACCGGAATAAACTCTCAGGAAAAAACAAGAGAAGAGAGTTTCTTCACCTGGTTTATGGGTATATGTGACACATACATATAAAGTTTATCGTGCGCAAGCAACCTTTAGCCTTTCGCCCTTTACCTTCAATTTACCGATGCGATTCAACATCAAATAATAATCATATCATTATAAAAATATAAAAGCTGTTGGCACAGTTTTTGTGTATTTTTTATATAATTAGGCATATGACGTTTTTTTTTGAATTTCTCTACTTTTTTCTGTTTTATATAAAAGCACATTGCACTGTACATCAAACTACTAAACTACTAACAAATTAAGATGAAAAAAAGATTATTATTATTTATTTGTATTGCATTACCTTTAGTATGTATCAAATCACAACAAACAAGTCAAAGTGATAAGAGTGCATTAAAAACAACCTGGGTTAGTAATGGCGTTAGGGATAATTGGTTTATCTCACTCAACGGTGGTATTGCCGATTTAATGAGTGAAGAAGGTTGGCAAATGAAATTTTTCGACAGAGTAACTCCTACAATCGGATTGTCTGTGGGAAAATGGATATCGCCTGTGTGGGGTCTTCGTATGAATGCAACAAGTTCTAAATTACAGGGATTTGTTTCCTGGAATTATGCTGACGATAGTGGTGACGGCCTATGGTATCTGGGTAAAAATTACGACATACCTAGTGGCAATACTAATTTGTATGCAGATGCTGCCACTAACGGGACTTTTGTAAGAGAAAGATTTCTCAAAGATAAAGCAACAAGTAAATATGGAGTCGATGGATATACTTATAATGTTACATATGCAGGGATTTCAATTGATTATCTGCTAAATCTGAAAAATTTCTGCATGCAATACAACGAAAATGGCTTATTCAATCCGATAGCTTATGTCGGTGTCGGTTATAGTCATACTTTCAAAGAGTTAGACAGAACTGCAGTTAATGTTGCAATGGCAAAATGCGGTTTAATGTTTGATTTTCGTCTAAGTGATGCCTGGAGTGTTAATTTAGATGCACAATATATTATCGTTCCGGAAGCACTTGACCGTCGTATAGGAGACAACAATATACAAGATGCAATAGGAAATTACACATTGGGATTTACCTATAAATTCAAACAACGCAATTTTCATGTTGCAGAACTCAATGATCCAAAGCAAATTGCAGCACTCAACAATGAAATCAATAATCTACGCAAAAAACTGGCTGATCGTCCGTCTTTCAAATGTCCTGAGTGTCCGGCATGTCCTGAATGTCCTAAACTGCCACCTGTAGTGGAAGTGGATAAATTGAAAACTCCGGTTGAAAAATACAATGTAAAATTCTTGCCGACACCTGTATATTTCCGTATCAATAGCTCTGTTATTGATTACAATCAATGGGAAAGCATTAAAAAAGCGGCTGAATATCTGAGAGAAAATCCGAGCCAAAGAATTAAAATATCCGGCTACGCGGATAGAAAAACCGGAACAGCAGCCATCAACAAAAGGCTATCGGAACAACGGGCAAAAGTTGTATATGATGCAATGGTAAATGAATATGGAATCTCTCCAAGCCGGATAGAAACTGCTTACTTAGGAGACTCTGTTCAACCATTTGAAGAAAATGATTGGAATCGCGTTGTAATTTTCGTTATTCCGTAATTTAAAATTATATATCCGGAAAAAATAAGGTAAGTTCAGGGAATCTGAAAACTTGCCTTATTTTTTTATCCTTTCCTAAGCACAGGAAATATTACTATTTTTTCGTAAGTTTGCACGATAATTAAATTCAATCTGCAACTCACAAATTTTAATTTACATGAAAAAGATTTTTTTATTGGTCGCTTTTTTTATTTCAATCAGTTTAAATTCTTATTCACAAACCATTAGCCCTAATGCGCTCGGATTAAAATTCGGAACGGGAACCGGTGAAATCGATGGTTTTGATTTTCAATTTTCATACCAAAGAGGCATGAGTTTGGATAACAGGCTTGAATTAAATTTAGGATTTAATTCCGGAAGAAGTGAAGATCCCAATTTCTTATTAGGAGGATATTACCAATGGGTTTGGCACCTGGAAGGAAGTTTCAACTGGTATGTTGGTCCCGGCGCCCAATTAGGCTTTATAAATATGCATGAATTTAGCTCTACCGATTTCCTTTTTGGATTAGGAGGTCAGATTGGACTCGAATATTGTTTCAGCCAAACACCCATACACATCACTTTAGATTATAACCCAACCATCGGATTAACCAATAGTATAGGGTATTATGGCCCTATTAGTATAGGTGTAAGATATTTATTTTAAAAAACAGATACAGTAAATCGGTCTGTCGCTCTTTTTAGTGACGGGGGTGACATGGTAACGAAGTGACAAGCGATATTAATATCAGTCACAAGGTCACTTTGTCTCTCCGTAACTAAAAAGGGAGGAAAGTCCGGGCAACACAGAGCACCATACTACCTAACAGATAGTCGGTTGTGAAGCCGAAGTACAGCAGAAGAAAACAACCGCCGGTTCCACCGGAAACGGTAAGGGTGAGAAGGTAGTGTAAGAGACTACCGGATCTTATAGCAATATAAGATGCCGTGCTGCTTATGGGTTGCAAGGTCATGTATACCGGCGCATGTAGAACTGCTCGTTCGATGCCGGGGGGTAGACTGCTGGAGCTACGGTGTGAGCCGTGGTCGAGATAAATGACAGACAACGGTTTTATACTGTTACAGAACCCGGCTTATAGATTTACTGTATTTTTTATTCACAGTTCACTACTCACCATTCACTATTCACCATTCACTACTCACACTATATGCAATTCAAAGTACAACACACAGATTCACAATCAAGCGCAAGAGCCGGAGAAATCATCACTGATCACGGCATCATAGAAACTCCCATTTTTATGCCTGTTGGCACACAAGCATCCGTTAAAGCTGTTCATTTCAGCGAATTAAGAGAAGATATTAAAGCTGAAATCATATTGGGTAATACTTATCATCTCTATCTTCGTCCTGGAATAGAAATACTGGAAAAAGCAGGAGGAATTCATAGATTCAACAGTTGGGATAGACCCATATTGACTGACAGTGGCGGGTTTCAAGTCTTTTCATTATCAGAAAACAGAAAATTATCTGAAGAAGGAGCTGTTTTTCGCTCACATATTGATGGATCGAAACATTTATTTACTCCGGAAAGAGTAATGGACATCCAACGAAGTATCGGAGCAGATATCATCATGGCTTTCGACGAATGTACTCCGGGCGATGCAGATTACAATTACGCAAAAAAATCATTGGATCTGACGGAAAGGTGGCTGAATCGTTGCATCAACAGATTCAACGAAACTGAAGGTAAATATGGTTACCGTCAGGCACTGTTTCCTATTGTGCAAGGCTGTGTATATCCCGACCTTCGTAAAAGAGCCGCAGAAAATGTTGCAGAAAAAGGTGCGGACGGCAATGCTATCGGAGGATTGGCTGTCGGCGAACCTACAGAAAAAATGTACGAAATGATCGAATTAGTCAATGATATTCTCCCTAAAGATAAACCTCGCTATTTGATGGGAGTAGGAACCCCTGTCAACCTGTTAGAAGCTATCGAAAGAGGTGTCGATATGTTCGATTGTATCATGCCCACGCGTAACGGGCGCAATGGACAGCTTTTTACAAAAAAAGGTATCATGAACATGCGTAACAAAAAATGGGCTGACGACTTCTCTCCTATTGAAGAAGACGGCGCTTCTGTTATTGACCGGGTCCACAGCAAAGCTTACCTTCGCCATTTGTTTAATGTGGATGAAATTTTGGCGCTGCAAATTGCATCTATCCATAACCTGGCTTTTTATCTATGGTTGGTAAAAGAGGCCAGAAAACATATTATCGAAGGAAATTTCCCGGCCTGGAAAAAAAGCATCATTCCTGATTTACAGAATCGGTTGTAAATTATTTTTTCGATCTATGTATGAATGGGTTAATTGTAATATTTATAATAAAACCAAAACAGTATTTGTTTGTTTTTAAATAAAACATTCATTTCAAAATTAAATATTACTTTTGTAAACATGGAAAATAATGACGATATATTCAAAAAATTTCAGGACTCGATACAAAATATAAAAGGACATCTTCATATACTCGAAAGCAGTGTTCCGGTTGAAAAACAAATGGAATACTTTCATTATTCCGAAGATGTCAAGAAAAATAAAAGTGAAAAAGGAATCCCCATCGAAAAAGAAATACAGGTATTAAATGCACCGGAATCAACAGAAAATGAAAAAAAATATTCTCTGGCAAGACTGGCTGTATCGGCAGATGTTGCAGCATATCGTGCATTAGAAGCCTATGCTAAAAATCCGGACCAAGGCCTGGAAGACTGGTCTCAAATGTCATTACTGGAAGCCCGAATTGCATTGGAATCCGAATTTTCTGATGAAAAACAAGTATATATTTCTTCAGGCTTGGGAGGAAAAGGCTCCAAACTGAGATTTTTTTCTCTGATTAAATCTAAAGATCTGAAAACATTTTCCTCTTATCAAAGAGAATTGATAGAAAGAGAATTTTCGTTTTATATGTATGAACATAATGGGGAAATCGAATTTTTGAATATTCAAGAAAATTACATAACAATAATCTTTTTGGTGAATCTGCAGCAAAACATGAAAATCATATTGGATCAAGCTATCAATGAATGTAATCAATATGGAGATTTTATAGATTATAATTACCTGATAACTAATGTAAAAGTATATACTGAAGAAGAAATTCAGAACGAATTAGATAAAAAATAATGACAAAATCATTTATAGCTCAAGCCTTCAAGTATGGAATTGTTGGCGTCATGAATACTTTGTTAACAGCCATGGTCATTTGGTTCATGATGAAATTTGTTTTCGGAATCGAAAAGGATACGGAAGCCTCCTCAACAGCAGTTTCCATCTCCAACTTCACAGGTTATATTATAGGATTACTAAACAGCTTTATTTTTAACCGTAACTGGACATTTAAAAGCAAAGCAAGTTGGAGAAAAGGACTTTTAAAGTTTTTACTGGCTTTTATTATTTGTTACCTGATTCAATTGGGGGTAGTTTTATCCTTAAATACTTATGCAAATATTCCTCATCTTCAATTTTCATTTATAAGTAAAGAATATCATTTAACATCTGCTTATATTTGTCAGATGATAGGAATTGTCGTGTACACAATCTTAAATTTCTTTTTCAATAAATATTACACTTTCAAAAAATAGTATGAAAAAGACATTAGATATCATTGTCCCTTGTTACAACGAAGAGGCCGTAATCTGGGTAACATACGAAAAACTGAAAGCAGTCATGAAAGAAATGACTGATGTTGAGTCGTATATAACTTTTATCAATGACGGAAGTAAAGATGCTACCAAAGATATACTTTTTGAAATAGCAAAAACAGACAGAAAGGTAAAAGTACTTAGTTTTTCCCGCAATTTCGGTCATCAACCCGCAGTTACCGCAGGAATCAACAACTGCACCGCAGATATGGCCGTAATTATTGACGCCGATTTGCAAGATCCGCCGGAATTAATCCCTGATCTGATCAAAACAATGGAAGAAAACAAAGCCAACGTTGTTTACTGCGTCCGTAAAAAACGGGAAGGTGAGAGTAAATTCAAAGAAGTCACAGCCAAATGGTTTTATCGTTTTCTTAATAACCTATCCGAAGTGAAATTCCCTGTCGATACCGGAGACTTCCGACTCATCGACTCAAATGTTATCCGGGAATTCAATCGTCTGAAAGAAAAAGGTAAATATATTCGCGGATTAATTTCATGGGTTGGGTTCAAACAAATCCCATATTACTATGAAAGAAAAGCCCGTTTTGCCGGAGATACCAAATATCCTTTGAGCAAAATGCTCAAGTTCGCCTCAACAGCATTATTATATTTTTCAAAAAAACCATTATTATTGGCGACCAGTCTCGGTTTTTTATCCATGTTGGTAGGAATAGTGTTAGCTATCTGGTACATCCTGGGTAAGTTTTTCGGGTTCACTAATGCGGAAAGCGGCTTTACTTCAATCATGATCATGATTATCTTTTTTGGGGGAGTTCAGCTATTGACTATCGGCGTACTCGGACAGTATGTCGGAATCTTGTTTGATGAAGTAAAAGACCGGCCGGAATATATTATTGAGACAAAAATGAATTAGTTTACTGAATTATGTTGTAAAGCATCTTTTTTTATTTGACAAGTCGTAAAAAAGTTCGTACATTTGCACTTGTAAACATGAAAAACGGGAAATAAAGGGTTCCAACCTCGTGGTTGGAATTCTTTTTTGTTTTTTAGTGAATAATAAATGAGGATCGCCTCACCGCGGTGTGAAGCGACTCTTGCTTCTTTCCGTTTACAATTATAAAAATCATTAACAATTTAAACAAAAAATTATTTAGGAGGACTAACCATGGCAGTTAGCTATATGACCGAAGATGGCTACAAGAAATTGATGGAAGAAATTAATTATCTTGAAACCGTAAAACGCCCTGAAATTTCAAAACAAATTGCAGAAGCGCGAGATAAGGGAGACCTTTCAGAAAATGCTGAGTATGATGCAGCTAAAGAAGCTCAAGGCCTTCTCGAAGCAAAAATATCTCAGATAAAAACTTTGATAGCAAGTGCACGTATCATAGATGAAAGTCAAATCTCTACTGATACTATCAAAATATTGAACAAAGTAAAAATCCGCAACGTTAAAAACAACCAAACGATGACCTACATGCTGGTTGCCGAAAGCGAAGCCAATCTAAAAGAAGGCAAAATCGCGATCAGTACTCCTGTAGGGCAAGGTCTTTTGGGCAAAAAAGTCGGAGATCTGGTTGAAATTAAAGTTCCATCCGGAGTGATGTCTTTTGAAGTAATGGAGATCTCGGTTTAAGATTTGTTTAATGTTTAATGTTTATGGTTTAATATTGAAAATCAATGGATTAAACCATAAACATTAAACAATTTACTCTCCAAAATCATTTCCTCACCCTTATTGCATTCAATATCGCCAATAAGGCAACTCCTACATCAGCAAAAACGGCAGCCCACATGCTGGCAAAGCCCGCAGCGCCTAATCCCATTACAACTAATTTAACAGTGAGGGTGAACATAATATTTTGCCACACAATTTGTTTTGTCTTCTTACCGATATGAATGGCTATGGGTATTTTGGAGGGTTTATCATCCTGAATAACTACATCTGCAGTTTCGATGGCGGCATCACTTCCCAAACCTCCCATTGCGACACCTATATCACTGATGGCAATTACCGGGGCATCATTTACCCCATCACCAACGAAAGCGACACTTTGTCCTGTATGAATGATTTGCAGTACTTTCTCAACTTTATCTTCCGGCAACAGATTCCCGAAAGCATCATCGACTCCCAGCGTTTGTGCAACTTTCTGAACTACTGAATCTTTGTCTCCGCTTAAGAGTGTTGTTTTTACTCCCAGGATTTTTAATTGATCGATTGTCCGGAGTGCATCTTCTTTCAGTTGGTCTGCAATACTGATGTATCCGGCAAATTGCTGATCAATAGCTATTGCAATGATAGTATCCGCTTCATTTTCCGGAAGGATTTTGGCCGTAATTCCATATTTTTCAAGCAGTTTAACGTTTCCTGCCAATATATTTTTCCCATTAATGATTCCTTTCAGTCCGTGACCTGATATTTCTTCCACATTTTGTATAGAAATTTTGGGATCTACCATTCCGGCGTATTCATGTATAGCTGTGGCAACCGGATGCGTCGATTTACTTTCCAGGGCATTGACTAATTGCAGGACTTCTTTTTCCTCAAATCCGGATTGAATAATGCTTTGTTGAACTTTGAATACTCCTTCGGTAAGTGTACCGGTTTTGTCCATTACTACATGCTGAACGGAAGCCATTGCATCCAGATAGTTTCCTCCTTTGAATAGGATACCATTGCGGGAACCGGCTCCGATTCCTGCAAAATAACTTAATGGAATAGAAATGACTAATGCACAAGGACAAGATATAACCAGGAAAATCAACGCCCTGTAGAGCCAATCGGCAAATACATAATCGGGATCAAAGAAATAAGGAAGAAAACAAGTGGTTGTAGCAGCAATCACAACAGCCGGAGTGTAATAGCGGGCAAATTTCCGGATAAATAATTCTGTCGGCGCTTTTTGTGCATTGGCATTTTGCACCAGATCCAATATTTTGGACAGTTTACTATCTTCATACGGAGTATTGACTTCAACCAATGCCAATGTATTGATATTAATCATACCTGCCAAAACTGTCTCTCCTTTCGATTTTGTATCGGGTTTGCTTTCTCCGGTCAATGCGGCTGTATTGAAAGATGCTTTTTCTGAAAGTAAAATACCATCCAAAGCTAGTTTTTCTCCGGCTTTTAACTGGATGACTGAACCTATTGAAACATGCTCAGCTTTGACAATGTCTTCTTTTCCATTTTTAATAATGGTAACTGTATCTGGTCGTTGGTCGATCAAATCCTTGATGTTCGACTGGGCTCGTCTGACAGCTAATCCCTGGAAAAATTCACCAACGGAATAAAATAACATTACAGCAACTGCTTCCGGAAATTCTTCGATAGCCAAAGCTCCCAATGTCGCAATAGACATCAACGAGAATTCAGTAAAAATATCTCCTTTGAGAATTAATTTAACAGATTCTTTTATAACAGGATATCCGACTATGATATAGGTAATTATATACCAAAAAGTTCTGATCCATCCTGTAAAAAGTGAAACATGTGTATGATCTGCAATCAATCCTAAAATCAATAGAATAAAACTAATGAAGATGGGAATAAGTAATTTAGCATTACTTTGCTCTCCATGTTCGTGTTCGAAAGTTGCAGGTGTTTCGCTGCAACTACAGGAACTTGGGCAATGTTTTTCTTCTTGTTTCATATAAGTTTTAGGCTAAAATTATTTAGAGTGTAAAAGTGTATAATTCCGCAACAAGCTTCTGCAAGTCCCGTTCAGATTCCAGCATTTTATTGATTGTATCGTAATACAGTTGTATTTCCAAAACATATTCTATCAGGCTTAATTCTCCTTTGTCCAATGCTTTTTTCAACAATCCGGAATTGTTTAGATTTCTCAATTCGGATTGATAATCATTGACTACTTTTTGCAGAGAAATCGCTTTTTCATATAACGCTTTGTAGCGGACATAGTTCGATTTTGTCACTGCCGCAGAATACATTTCGGCTGAAATGCTTCTTGCTTTAGCCAGTTTAACATTGTTTTTATTTTCCCAAAGGGGAATGGTCAATGCAACTTTCACTCCCTGATAACGGGAACCGACCACATTTTCCAACATATATCCTGCGGAAAATTTTGGTAATCCCATTGCTTTGTTTAATCCGATTTGTTGTTTGGAAATTTCAATGTCGCTTGCTGCTATCTGCAATTCGGGATTATTCGCTTCATTTTTGAGAAAAAATGATTCGAAATCAATCGGGAGTTCCTGATCCGGATAAGTCATATTTGCGAATGCAAAAGTTTTTCCTCCATTCAGATTCTCTAATTGCGATAGAATATTTTTTCTTTCTATCAGGTTATTTTCCAATTCTTTTTGAGCATTGAGTAAATTCAGACCGGCTTTATTCTTATCAATGATATTGGCATCTCCTGAATTGAAACGTTTCTGATAAGCAAAATTGATTTCTTTGGCGTGACTTAAACGTATTTCCAATTCTTCATTCAATTTATTCAGATAACTCAATTCGATACAAAATTGTTTGGCCTGTAACAATATTTCTCTTCTTTTGAGGAGATAAACAGATTCGACCTGATTGTTTTGCAGATTGGCAATTTTACCTTTTTTATTGGTAACGGCAAAATCTAATGATTGCATGATTGAAAAATCCTGGCGATTTCCGATTTCATTCGGGCTTCCCCACAGATAAGCTGCATCTACAGAGGGATTTTCAAGATAAATTCCTGTTTTATTTTCAATTTTCTGAGCTTCTGTTGCTTGCTTGTATGCTGCAAGTTCCAGATTATTGGCTTCGATCTGCTTCAAAACATCGTTGATATTGTTTTGAGCGGAAACAAACGATATAAATCCTGTGAAAAGGATGGTGATAATTGGTTTCATTTCTTCATTAAACTATATACTATCGGTACAACATAAATATTCAAAAGTGTGGAAGTAAGTAATCCGCCAAGAATTACCTGCGCCATAGGACTTTGTATTTCATTTCCGGGTGCATCTCCGTTGATAGCCAGCGGAAGCAATGCCAATCCGGCTGTAAGAGCCGTCATCAATATCGGATTTAAGCGATCAACTGAACCTTTGATGATGATTTCCTCCGGATCGATGCCTTCTTGTCTCATGTGTTTATAACGTGAAACGAGCAGGATTCCGTTTCTTGTGGCAATACCAAACAAGGTGATAAACCCGATGATTGCCGGAATACTGATTGTATTGGATGTGATAAATACTGCCAACACGCCGCCGATCAAAGCCAAAGGAAGATTGAGCAAAATAATTCCGGCCAGTTTCATATTCCTGAATTCATGGAATAATAAAAGAAAAATGATTGCAATTGCCAGAATTGAAGTAAGCAAGAGCGTTCGCGAAGCCGCTTGTGCATTTTCAAACTGACCACCGTATTCAATCCGGTAATTTTCAGGAAGAACGATGTTTTCATCGATACTTTTCCTGATATCATCAACGGCACTCATCAAATCTCTTCCGGCCACATTGGCAGAGACCACCAGTTTTCTTTGCACATTCTCACGACTGATGCTGTTGGGGCCGGATCCGGAAAGGATTTCGGCCACATGTTCCAATGGGACTTTTTTTCCGTCAGATGTATCGATCAATGATTTTTTCAGACCTTCGATGTTTTGCGTGTAATCTTTGTTGAAACGCAGGAAAAGATCGAAACTTTGTTGTCCTTCATAAATTTCGGTCATTTTTGAACCTCCCAAAGCAATTTTGACAAATTCATTGAATTCATTCAAGGTAATGCCGTAACGAGCCAACATTTCTCTTTTCGCCCGGATCTGAATCTGAGGCACTTCCACTTGTTGTTCGACATTCACATCGGCCAGTCCTTCAATATCCGCAATGGTACGATTGATTTGAGTTCCCAACTGGAACAACTTATTCAGGTCGGGACCAAAAATTTTGATGGCAATATTGGCTCTTGTTCCGGACAACATGTGATCGATGCGGTGTCCCAAAGGTTGGCCGACAATGGTTACAACTCCAGGGACTCCTGCTAATTTAGCACGGACATCAGTCATAAATTCGTCGCGATCTCTTTTGTCCAACTTGAAATTGACATCGATTTCCGCACTGTTGGTCGATTGTGAATGTTCATCCAACTCTCCTCTTCCTGTCCTCCGGGTAGTACTTGTTACTTCGGGAATGGACAGCAACTCGGTTTCCATCAGATTTCCCAGCTTATTGCTTTCGTCCAATGATATTCCGGGTTTGGAAACTGCCGAAATGGTCAAAGCTCCTTCGTTGAATTCAGGAAGAAAACTTTGTCCCATTGTAAAAAAGATAATCAGGGCGATCACAAACATTCCTCCGGAAATTCCGATGATTTTTTTCTTATGGTTAAGCGCCCAAATCAATGATTTTTCGTAGTAATAAAGGAGTTTTTGTACGAACCGGCTGTCTTTTTCTTTTTTATTCAAATATTTATCGTCCGACAATAACATTTTACAGAGTAAAGGAGTTAAAGTCATAGCAACGATCAATGACATGAATAAAGAAACAATGTATGCGATTCCCAAGGGTTTCAACATCCGACCTTCCATTCCGGAAAGAAAAAATAAAGGAATGAATGCCACTATGATAATCAATGTTGCATTGAAAATGGATGAGCGGATTTCTTTGGATGCTTCAAAAACTATTTTTGCGGCGGATTCTCTTTCTTTTTCCGGTTTCTGATGATTTTGTTTCAAACGTTTGTAAACATTTTCGACATCAATAATCGCATCATCTACGAGTGAACCGATGGCAATGGCCATCCCTCCCAGACTCATCGTATTGATATTCAATCCCAGAAATTTCAATGTAAGAATGGCTGCCAGAAGGGAAATCGGAATAGCAAGTAACGAAATGATCGTTGTTCGGAAACTTCCTAAAAACAAAAATAATATGATGATGACAAAAATAGCTCCTTCAATCAGAGAACGTTGCACATTATGCACGGAGGTTTCAATGAAATCGGCCTGACGGAAAATTTTTGTTTCCAACTTTACATCCGGGGGAAGTGTTTTCTGCAACTCAGCCAGATTTTTTTCAATATTCCGGGTAACATTCAACGTATTACTTCCCGGTTGTTTGGAAATAGAGAGGATTACTCCTGGCTTGGCATTCAAAGAAGCGTAACCCATTTTTACAGCGTTTCCTATTTTTACTTCCGCAACATCGTCCAATCGTACCGGGTTTCCGTTTCTGGATTTGATGTAAGTCTTTGCCAGTTCTTCAATGTCGGCAGTTCTTCCGATACCCCGGACAATGAATTCGTTTCCGAATTCCCTGACTACGCCTCCTGAAGAATTATTGCTGATTCCCTGGCAAGTAGTAACCAGTTCGTCTAAAGAAACTTCATAGTATTGCATTTTTTGGGGATTAACCAAAACCTGATATTGTTTGTAATCGCCACCGATGATGGTTACTTGCGAAACACCTCCGGTTGCCAGAATAACCGGACGGATATTCCATTCGGCAATAGTCCGCAGATCCATCATGGAAGTGGTATCCGCATGTAATCCGATGAACAGGATTTCGCCCATTACACTTGATTGCGGAGCCAGTTCGGGTTTGATACCTTCGGGCATGGCGCCTGATACAGATACCATTTTCTCGCTGACTGTTTGTCGTGCTTTGAAAATATCCGTACCCCAATCAAATTCTACCCACACAAATGAGATGCCCTGAGAAGAAGAAGAGCGGACACGCCGGACTCCCGTAGCTCCATTCACTGCTGTTTCGATGGGGAAGGTGATCAATCGCTCTATTTCTTCGGGAGCCATTCCTTCGCAATCGGTCATGACAACTACTGTTGGGGCTGTAAGATCGGGAAATACATCTACATCCATTTTATTGGCAGTGTAAAATCCTGCAATCATCAGGACTGTAGCGCCCAGTAAAATCAGCAGTTTATTATTTAGTGAAAATTGAATGATTTTGTTTAGCATAGTTTTATTAATTACGAATTACGAATTGCGAATTAGGAATCTTGTTGCTTGAGAGACTTAATAATGCTTCCAATGATTTTAAGTAATTCGTTGCAATCAGACAACAATGATTCTGTCATATTTTTTTCAAGAAAACCCGTATCATTCAGAAGTCGAAGCCAATAGCAAGTTTCTCGCGCTTCTTTATGGTAATAGATAATTTTGCATGAAAATCTTTTCGGGAATGTCCACCCATAGCTTCCTCTATATTTGCGCCTATAGATGTTCCACAGCGCAGAAGTTGCTTAGACAATACAAATTCCTTTTTATCTGTTGTCATGTATATTTATAACAATTAATAATACGAATTGCAAAGGCATAACTCTTCTCAACAACCACATTATTCTCTTTCATTGATAGTATTTTAATTCCTAATTCTTAATTCCTAATTTCTAATTCTAATGAGCATGTCCCGCATGCGGATCCAACGCCCCCGTAGCTACCGAAAGCTTCAGGATATTGGCGCCTTTAGAAACAATTGTTTCATTTTCTTTTAACCCTTGTAGAATTTCGGTTCTCAAACCATCGGTTCCGCCGGTTTTAACTTCCCGTTTGTCATATAATTCGGGAGCAATTTGGACAAAAACGAAATAAGAACCTTGTTCTTCTGTCAATGCAGCATTCGGAACTGAGATCGATGAAGTTTGTGTTTGAATTTTAATAAATAATTCAACAAAACCTCCGGGAATAAATCCGGCTTTATTGTCAATTTCAAAATTTACGGGAATTAAATAGGAGTCGGGATTGACACTTCGTCCGAAAGAAAGCATTTTTCCGTTCAGATCTTCCAGAGAATAAGTCAGGTTCCGTTCAACCAAATGAATATTGGCCGAAACAATATTACTTAACAAAGGAGCATATTTTTGTTGCACTTCTCCTTTTAAAGTCAGTTTCTCATTCTTGGAAATGACAAGTAATGCTTGACCGGCTTCGACATATTGTCCGTTAGCTACCAGCAATTGTTTGATAAATCCTTTGGAAGGAGATGCAACATTTTGTCCCTGCGAACTGAAATTCTTACGGAAATTATCATAAACCGTCTGCGCATTTTCGTATTCATTTTTCGAACGAAGCAATTCTTTTTCCGCAACGATTTTATCTTTAGCCAGATCAACATTTCTTTCATATGTTGACTTAGCAATTTCGTAATTACTACGTGCTTCGGCATATTTTATGTTCACATTATCGTTGATTCCGCTTCCGGAAATCGAAAATAAGGATTGACCCGGATTAACACTTTTTCCTTCTGCAATCTGATTGTTGGGAAATGTCACAATACCACTTGACTTGGCAGGAATGATTGTTTCATCGATGGCAGCCGAAACAACTTGAGCTGTTGTTTTAATCACCTGTCCGAAAGGTTGTTTAGTGACAACTTCCGTAGCAAATTCAATTTTTTCAGATTGAGCCTTAGAGAAATGAATGGCATTTTCGTCATTGATTTCTTCCTCTTCTGCGTCTTCATGTTCATGATCGTGCTGGCATTCTCCAGACTCATGATCATGGTCGTGCTCATGATTATGTTGATGTTTACAACCTGTCGTTATTAAAAATACAAACAGGATGCAATAAATATGTTTGATCATAGATTGAGTTTTATAAATTTTTGAATAGAAAAAATGACAGAACACAGATTAGGCGGAATACACAGGAAATCGCTGATATATAATTCAGTGTAAATCTGTGTGTTTCGTGTAATCTGAATTCTATTCCAAAAAATTATAAAACAGGAGGTCCCCTTCGGGAAAAGTATCGGTCATATACATCCCAATATTCGGTGTATATTTCCGTGGAAGAAATAATATTAAATTTTTTAACTACCGGAATAACTAAGATTTCTTTCCCCGGAAGAAA
>JAVBLQ010000135.1:0-21581 GCA_031553435.1 Bacteroidales bacterium
CAGGTGTTTGATGTAACAGGAAGAATGGTTCTTTCTGCAACGGCACAAAACTCAGATTTCACAAGTGAATTGAATACTGAAGGCGCTTTGATTGTAAAGATCACCGGCAAAACCAGCAACATATCTAAAATAATGAATCAATGAAAAAAACAATATACATCATCTTGCTCACGATCCTGACCTGCAGTTTGCACGCCCAGGGATTGTACAAGAACACGGAGGATGGCGAGTCACCCTCCGGCGTCTGGGCCAAGTCGCCCTATAATTCAGAAGAATACAGTCCCTCTATCCTCAGGGCCAAACCCGATACACCTCCCGGGCCGGGAGAGGATGAAACGGCGCTGCCGGTTTCCGGAGGAATGCTGCTGCTCGCTGCGCTCGCGGGTGCACGGTACGCGGTGCACGGTGCACGGAGGAGAGTGAAAAATTAAAAATAAAATGTATAACTTATAACTTAAAAATAAAGATGAAAACAACGAAAATTTTAATTTCCCTGTGCCTTGCCATTTTTCTGGCAGGTGCAAATATGAATGCCCAAGTCACTATCGGTAGCCAGAATGCCCCTCATGCTGCTGCCGGCCTCGACATCCAAACTACCACCAAAGGTTTGAAACTACCCAATGTGGCTTTGAATACAGATTTAACCCAGTTTGTGCTTGACGGACAGGCCGACAAGGCTACAGCCAAAGGTATGCTGGTTTACAACACCGTCGACAATATGGTTTACGTGTGGAACGGTAGCCGTTGGAATCCTACTTCCCTGGATCCTTTTTTGCTTACGATAACTGTTCAGCCCAAGGCATTTTCTTTTTCACAGAAAAAAGCTGTTGACGGAGGTTCTGTTGCAGCCCTAACCGTAACTGCTGTAAATGCTACTTCTTATCAATGGTATAATGCTGCTACGGGCACTGCTATTTCCGGAGCTACATCCGCCACATATGCTCCTGATCTGACTGCTTTGGGTTTGAAGACTTATTATTGTGTTGTTTCCAACGTTAAGGGCAGCGTGAAAAGTGAATCTGCTGAAGTGGCCGTAGGTTGCGGTGCTAAGACTGTGGATGGCACCTGGTTGAAATTCCAATGTCACAACCTCGGCGTCGATACATCCCTGGATCCTTTTATCTGGTCAGGTTCCATTCCCAGTTCCAACCCCAGTGCAACCGATACTCAGGATGGTATCAAAGGTTCCATTTACCAATGGGGTAGGAATAATGATGGTCATCAATTGCGTACAGCCCCTGTTTATGAGATTGACGGTCCTGTGACTTTGGGCGAAAATGCACAACCTGTTGCCGGTTCCGGTCAGGGTCAATTTATTAAAACTCCAGCATCTCCTTATGATTGGCGTAGTCCCCAGGATGATTTGATGTGGCGTCCTTACCAGAATGAGACTAATGATCCTTGTTCTTCCATTACCGGTGGGACTTGGCGTGTACCTACCAGTGATGAATGGTCTGCTATCTTCTCAGGCACTTCCGGTTCAACTGCTCCCGGTATTGCCTCTGCTAACACCTGGACATGGACAGACAAGGGTTACGCTATCAAACCCGATGGAGTCACCACTACCCTTTTCCTGCCGGCCGCAGGCTACCGTTACGGCAGTAGTGGACACTTCTTCAGCGTTGGTACGTACGGCAAGTATTGGAGCAGTACACCGTACGGTACGAACTCGCAGTACCTGACCTTCAATAGCAGCAGCGTGGCCCCGGGCTACATCGGTCACCGTGCAGACGGCTTCAGTGTCCGTTGCGTCGCCCAGAATTGATTCGTGAAATAACTTCACGAGACTGTCTCAAAAGTGAAATTAGCACACAGAATACACAGATTATACGGAAAATTACAATTCTTATTATTTCGACAAATTGCTTATTCTTAAATGAATACAAAATAAATAATTTGTGTTATTCTGTTTAATCCGTGTATTCTGTGTGCTATTAGTTGACTTTTGAGACAGCTCCGATTTTCATAACCGTAGGTCAGCGACCTGCGGAGAATGTACAGGCAATGGATCTATCAGTTGCCAATCCGCAAGTTGCGCTTCGCTTACATGCGGTTATGAAAATCATGCCTTTCAGGCATAAAAAAGAAATATTTAATTTTTTGTCATGTACTTGCTGTTTCTCCATTTCCCATTAAAAAAATCCGTACTTTTGTATGGACAAAAAATCAGGCACCATGATTATCCCGGAAATGTATTTTGAAATAGAAGATATAAAACATATTTTATCCCGGACGCAGCCAGTCAGAAACAATCTGCACGAAATAGTTTTTCTCACCAAAGGTCATCTGATCAGAAATGTCAATTTAAGATCCATACAGGTTAATTCGCACGAATTTCATCTGGCATTGAAAAATCAGTTGATTTCCGTAGAAGGTTATTCCCAGGACGTTTCCGGTTTCTATTGTTGTTTCAGCGATCAATTTCTGGAGTCGATGCATTTGAAGAATGATATCGACCAGGATTTATCGTTCATCAGCAGTTATATGTATCATTATCCTTTGCGGTTACCCAAAAATTTGGACGAAAGGATGAACACTCTTTTTACTTTTCTGTGGAAAGTGTGCCGGCAAGAGGGCGGACCGGCGCAATTGCATGCTGCTTATCTGTTATTGATTATCCGTGAAATCAGGCAATTGATGGTGAATAGTGGTTTTGATCCGTATCCTTCCAAATCATTTTTGCTTGTGAAAAGGTATACGGACTTACTGGTCGAGCATATTCGCCAACACCGGAATGTCAGTTTTTATGCAGAAAAACTGGGAGTTACAACCGATCAGTTGAATAAGGCCGTAAAGGCTACTCTTGGAAAAACTTCTGTTACATTATGTAATGAAATATGTCTGTCGGAAGCCAAATTTCAGCTCAAACGATCTTATAATCCTGTCAGTGACATCGCTTACTTGCTGGGATTTTCGGAACCCACCTACTTCAACCGTTTTTTTAAGAAATTAACGGGAAAGACTCCGTTGGAATACCGGAATAATCCGCTTTAAAAATCAAGACTTGTTGACTTTCACAAGGGAACAAGTCTTTGTAAACTAACGATTAAACTAATTGAAAGGTGAATTTTGGGTGCAAAGGTGCACGGTACACCCAAAACTTTAATAAAAAACGAATGTCGAAGGATTAATCCCAATATTTGTAATTTCAAATTTCTTTTTGCCATCAGTGCCGAAGACATATATTTTGCCGGGATTACTGTAATCGGTGTCTGAAATGTAAACATTGTTATTGCTTGGATTGACTCCGATTCCATAAGGAATATTGATGACTGTTCCGTCAGTAATCACAGAATTTGATGATATTACTTCTGATTGAGTCTGGAATATTCCGAAACTGCTTGGGTAAGTCCCATAAAAATAACAAACGTCTTCGCTCATAACTATTTTTTCCATATTTATTTTTTCCCCTGATTTTACAATCTCGACAACTTCCTCGTTCCGGATTCTTTGAAAGCCGGGAGTTACATCATTATAATTCCCACGATAGCAGAGATATATATCTCCTTGTTTATCAGCAAGAACGATATATGGATTAAGACCCACAGTCAATTTTTTTATTTCTTTGAATGAAGCTATATCGACGATAGAGAGTGTATTGTTGAAACCAGTCATATAATCTCCGCTATTGGCTACATATAATTTTCCTCCGGTAACAGCGATGCCTTCGGGGTTGGGGCCCACTTTTGCAGCAGCTTCCAGGGAAAGCGAGGTTGTATCCATCCGGACAACGTAACCATCATTGTTTGTGATGTATACTTTTCCGTTATAAGAGGCTAACCGGCGTGGATATCTCGGTGTGTTATTTTCATCTTTTACGGAAAGTTGCTTGATTCTTGTTTTTGTTTCCGGATCGATCACTACAATTGTGCTTGATCCGTTGACGGCAACATAGATTTTGCTTCCATAAAGGATCATATCGTTTCCGGTATCTCCTAAAGTTCCGTTTAAAATATCTTTGGTTGTAGTTTGTGTTTCGAAATCATAATAACTGATTCCGGAAGTATTGACTCCCATCGTGCCTTCACAAAGGATAAAGACACCGTTTTTCCCTGGAAAAACAGGAATTGGACCTGGATTCGGATCTTGTTCGCAAGCTATAAAGGTAATTGAGAATGCGAGGCAACAGATTGCCCATCTGAAATAATTTAACATTGTGTTCATATTTTATGTTTTTATAATAATCATAAAAGTGAAAGGTGAGGGTCGCTTCGCTCCCTTGTGAAAGGTGAATTGTGTTTATCGCCTCTTCACAACGAGTGAAGCGAGTTCACAAGGGAGCGAAGCGACCTTCACTATTCACATGAATACTTTAACCCCAAATCTAAACTCCCTTCCCGGCATCGGATAAGATCGTATCACTTCATATTGTTGATCGAATATATTTAAACATTCGGCTGAAAGTAAAACTTTTGCTTTTTTCCAATTGAAATTGCGAATGATGGAGATTCCCTGACTCGAATAGGCATCCATCATGTATTCAGGTTCGTTGAGTGTTTCGAAATATCTATCTCCACAGAATGTAATCGTATAATTGAAATCAAACCAGGGGGTGATTGTCGTCAGCCGACCTGATCCGATATGATGCGGTGCATATTTAAGTTGCTGGTTATAGCTTGCTTTAGATGCATCTGTCTTATCCAAAACATGCTGGTATGTGTATGCGCCTTCCAGTTGCCATTGAAATTTTTCGCCGGTTTGTAAGTGAACGGAGGCATTTAGATCCACTCCTTTGATTTCCACTTTTCCATAATTTTGTACAGACCATATAAACATGCTATACTTGGGGAAAGCAACAATTTTATTCTCAATTTTATTCAAATAGAAATCAGAAGATATTGTGAAGAAAGGAAGTAAAGCATTGATTTTTCCAGACCACGAGAGCCCCAGATTATACTGATGGGCATTTTCCGGTTGCAGGTTTTTTGTCGGAACTCTTGAAAAATAGAGATCGCTGAAAGTAGGCATCCTGAAAGTATTTTTATAAAAACTCCTGATTCTCAGCAAAACGGAAGAAAATGGTTGAATGGAAAACCCCAGATAGGGTGACAGTTTGAATGCGTCTTCAGGAGTTTCTCCTTTTTCAGTTGCTTCGTTAACAGATGTAGCCAGCAGACTTCCGGTTACAGTGAAGCGTTTTTTTTCGTATTTTCCGGCAAAGACGCTTTGCCAGGTTATCCGTGAGGGATATACGCAATCATCAAAATTATTTTCAAAATTTGCAGATGCAATATCGTTCGCCCAGGAAAAAGAAAGTGCCGGTAATAATTTATACAAGATGGTTGCATTGAGATAATATTCCCGTTGATAGTAAATATTTTCCTGTCTTCCATTTTTTGTATCTACATAATCTGTATGCGAATAATTGAATTTGGCATTGGCCTGGAAATCTATTTTGGAGGTTAATGATTGTTCAAAATGGCTTTGTATAAAGAAATTTTGCTCGTCAGTCCTTTCGCCGGATGTGTTATTATAATATATAGAGGGCCCCGGAATACCTCTGTCGGAATCGTAATAATAGGCTTTGAAAGAAAGTTTTCCTCCCCGTTTCAAACGTCCGAAAAGATTGGCTTCCAGCTTCCAGGTTTCGACATCCGAATTATTTCTTTTTTCTACCGAACTTGTATCTTTATCATAGCCATAGTATTGAGTGTAAGGATAATCGCCTTTTGTCTTCAGATATTCTGCTGAAAATTGGGCGGAAAAAGTCTGATTAATAGCCTGGCTGTATAAAACAGATGGATTGATCAATCCGAAAGATCCTGTTTTAAGTCCCGCTTTGATTTCGTTTTTCTTGTCTAAAGTCGGTTGAAATGAATGAGTGATGATATTCAATGCTCCTGCGGATGCCTGAATACGGGCGGTTTGGAAAATATCGTCACTTTCGCCGATGTTGAGGCTGATCATTTCGACATTGTCTAACGAAAATTTTCCTAAATCAATTTGCCCGCTTTGATAATCGGAAAGGGTAATCCCATCATAAGCAACGGTTGTATAATTGGCTCCCAGGCTGCGGATAGAAACGGTTTTCAGTCCGCCCACGCCGCCGTAATCATTTACCATAACTCCGGAAAAATATTTCACGGCGTCCGAAACCTGCAATACATTCAATCTTTGAATGTCTTCGGTTTGTAAGATTTGCAACGGAGAAGTCATTTTGGAAGTTCCGATATAAGAAGATGTTACATTGATCTCCTGCAACGAATGTATCTTCGTTGTGTCCGGTAATTCCTGAGCCTGTAATTCTCCCAGAAAGAAGAAGCACAAAATGATTTTAAAAGATGATGGCATACAGTTAACCAATAAGTCACATGACCCAAAAGATCACGACCAATGTTTAAAATAAATGAGATTTTTATAATGGATAAAAACTTCAAACCTCGAAAGTTTTTATCTTTTGGAACATTTCTTTGGCAGGTTTTCTGACTTATTCCGCTTACACAACCTTCCCGGATCAAATCCAGTGGTATGAGTTTTGTGTAAAACTGATGTGGAATTTACAGCAGCGAGACTGTTCAGGATTTTCACCTGATTCCCTTTTCAACGCTTTTTCCGGATGGAAAGAGCGCCACCAAAACTTTGCAAAGGTATGTAAAAATTCTGATGATTGAAAGTTTTTATAGGTTGATTTAGTTTTCACCTTCACTTAACACTAGATAACACTAAGTAGCATTCCGGAAACATAGTTTAGAAGAAATACATGCTTCATTTGCATATGATTAATAAATGCATGTAAAAACCTTTAATACTTACAGAAATGAGGGATATCAATTTAAACTCAGCGGAATGGTGCAACCTGATATTTGAAGGCAAAAACCAATTATACGGGGCTTACGCACTTCGTCAAACAGCAGACAGAAGGCATATCATGTCAATAGTGATCACTGCCGTATTTGCTGCCGGAAGTTTATTCCTTTTCGGACGTATGCAAGCAGAAAACCTGAAAGCAGAAGCGAACAAAGATGAGTTTCTGACAGCTATCACAATGGCTGATCTGGAGGCGCCAAAAGAAGAAAACAATATCGAGCCGATCCAACCGAAAGAGGCAGTTCCCGAAGTTAAGTCGACCATACAGTTGACTTCAATCATCGCCATCTCAAAAGCGGAAGATATCAAGCCGGAGGAAGAACTGAGAACAATGGAAGATCTTAACACTTCAACTGCTGCCATCGGGTCTCACAATGTAAAAGGTTCCGACGATCCTAATGCTGCTCATCCGGATGACGTAGGAGTAACCGAATCTTCCAATATAACCGGAAATGCAGATGTAGTAAGAGAATTTGTTGAAATTATGCCTCAATTTCCCGGAGGAGAAAAAGAATTAATGGCTTTTTTAAAAAAGAATCTGAAATATCCGGTAATTGCTGCCGAAATCGGAACTCAGGGACGAGTTGTTCTCAGATTTGTTGTAGGGAAAGACGGATCTATCTCTAATATTGAAGTGGTCAGACCGCTTGAAGCAAGTTGTGATAAAGAAGCCGTCCGGGTTATAAAATCTATGCCGAAGTGGATTCCCGGCCGTCAGAATGGTGTTCCAGCCAGTGTGTACTTTAGTCTTCCTGTAAGATTTCAACTGAACTAGAAAAGTTTTGCGTCAATTAAATGATACATTTCACAAGTTTAACCGGAACTTGAAAGGTGAAATGTGGGTGACGGAGGTGGCTTTTGCCACTTCGTCACTCTACCCTGTCACCCTATCGTTACCTCTTCATTTCAAGTTCCTTCAGGAGCGGCAACGAAATTGAAAAACCGAAAGCTTTATATTTGAACTGATCGAAACCGACAAAAATCCCGATTCTTCCCAATTCATTCAGCCCGAGAGAATATCCTGCTTCTATATAATTCTTATTCTGAGGCGTATAAAGGTAATTCAAATGAACAGCTTCATTGAATATTTTACTTTGCAGGTAAGGAATATTTTTAATCAACAAGTATTGAGATTGATAGCATAAATTTGCTTGCGTCCACAGATCATCAGTCGAATATTTATAATTTTCCAACAACCGGAAACCATTGGTAAAAGTTTTTCCCGTAACTGCGAGTTTATCCGTATTGAAATGTCTGAAATCGGGAAAATAAAGCTCATCTTTCGAAATAAATTTACCGGTATTAAGAGAATAGGTGAAATGATCGAATAATCCTAAATTGATTTGTTGGCTGATAGATGCTTCCAGTTGGTCGAAACGCGGACTATAAGTCGCCCCTGTATTGATTCCTCTTTTATATATGACACTAAAAGTGGGATAAGATGAGTGAGCGTAATATTTTTTACCTTTCCAGACTCTGTAATAGTATTCGGGAGTATAGCTGATTCCGATTGTTGTTTGAAGTGAATAATTTACCGGCATATCCTGATAATACGGATTGTCCGGGATATTAGGTTCTGCCGTATGATTATTGAAAATACTGTAAGTGATAGCATTAGTCATTGTGGAGCGTTGTGCGTAATCCAGTCCCAAATGCAATTGTAATCCGTTGACAATATCAATATCATTCTGAATGGTGAAAAATTTATTCCGATAGAATTTTATATAGCTGTCTCCCAGCAAAACAGAGGTGAATGTGTTTTCCATGTGCAATGTTCCATTTTCCAGGTTGAAATCTTCCGACCGGTCTCCGGCTTTGATCGAGAGTTTACCTAAACTCATCGGAGCGTAATTCAGAGTCAGATCTGCGAACCAGGTCATTGCTTTGCGTGCAGTAACATAATAAACTGCCGGAGCGAAATCCAATGAAAGCTTATCGGAAAGTTTGGCTCCGAGTCCGAAATGATATCCCAGCCAAAAACCATCTACAAAGTTGTATTCGGGAGAAATGCCTCCGAGCCCGCTATATGAAAGATAGTATTTTTTTTCAGAAAAATAGATTTTATCTCCATTTGTGATTTTGGAAAATAAATCTATTCCTTCTTCCTCTTTTTTATTTCGGGTTGATTTTTGTAATTGAATCGAGTCTATTTTTATTTTCAAGGAATCACCTGACAGATAGCTCTGGATTTCCGACGGTTTTAAAGGAATCACACGGTTTTTCTCCCAATAAACCGAATCCCGGCGATAGGCCAACGAGTCTGTTTTTCTATCAATAATTAAGTTCCCCTCTTTTTTCAGTTCCAATGAGCGTTTCTTTTTTTGAGCCGTCGAATCTGCCATTGTTTTTTGGAGAAGTTGCGCCAATTGATAGGTTTCTTTGTTGGAAAGAGATTCTTTCGACGTAAGTTTTTCGATCTTTTTCTCTGTTTCACTTACCGGAATATCCGGAAGCGTTTTTTGTCCCGATTGTTGGGGAAGTTTGATCATGTCTGGCTTGGGAAGGTTTTTATTTAATTCCAGTTTGCTGTATTTACAAGAAACATAGTTGCTTCCCGATCCTTTGAACAACCCCAGCACATTTGCAAGTAATTCGGAACTTTTACTGGTTACCACAAATACATTGGGCTTAATTTCCGTGTAATACCATTTGTGCCGGAAATCGATTCCGAAGGAGGAAGATATCAAATCGACATGCACCACATCCCAGGTATCTTCATTGATATAAATTGTTCCTTCAAGCAATTGAGCATTTCTTTTTTTAGGGGTTACCTGAATTTTGTTGATCAGATGATTGCCATCTTCCTGACTACCCAGATACATAAATTTATAATAATCCAAAGCTTTGGAAGATAATGGCGAAAGACATCCGAGCAGTTTTTCTTTATAAATACTTCCATCCGATACGGAAATACTCAGGGCAGAATCCAAAGCGCTGGGCAATGAGCTTTTATATGCTTTTATATCCAGTTTGAACTGATTGGGCGCCGTATAAGAAATATCGGCGATCGATTCGACCATCAGATCTTTGCCGATGTATTTTTTCATATCAACATCCTCAACTGTATAATCACCAATTCTAGGAAGTTTCTCAATCCTGAATTTTCCTTTCAGGTAAGTTTCATAGGCATAACTTTTGATATAGTTGCGATAATAAGGAGCCATCGCAATTGCCCGGCGGATGATGTAATAAGCGGGATCTTCGTTTTTGCTTCCCACGCGCACTTCCTGCAACATGTAGGTGCGGCGTTGCAATTGAATATTTTTGACGGTTTCTTTTCCGGATACAATAATCGTAGTATCCAAGGTTTCGTAACCTAAAGAGCGAAACTCTATATCATAAGTTCCTTTGTCTAAATAAACCTGATAGGTTCCGTCGGTATTGGCAACCAATCCCAATGATTTTTCTTTGATGAACAATGTAGCGCCAGGCACGACATTACCTGCAGAATCGGTTATTTTCCCTCTTAAGATCTGAGAATATGCAGACGTAGTAATAAATAAGGAGAGTAATAGAAAGATATGAGTCTTCATTAAAAATCAAGAGTTAAAATTAAAAATCGTTGGCTATATGAAGAGGGCCATCTCACCAATTGTGAGACAGCCCCTTTTCTTTATTATTCTTTCACTATCTTGACTGTCTGAACACCTCCTGAAGTTTCTACTTTAACGAAGTATACTCCTTTAGTCCATGCATCTGTCAGGATAAATGTTTCTCTCAAATCATTCAGGGAAGAACTGTAAACAACAGACCCGTTCGCATCGTATACAAATACATTCTTCATATTTTTATCACTACGGATAAACAATTTGGATTGTACCGGATTAGGATAAACAGATAAGGCAGTAACCTGCAAATCATCTATTCCTGTAACGATGGATAGCTGAATGGTATAAATCTGTTCATTTTGACCATCTTCAGAAACTACTTTGATCTGAACCGGAGCTGATAAATCAAATTTACTTGCCCCACTGATGATTTGTTGTCCGTTAGAAACAAAATATGCTTTTGCATAATCAGACAATACAAATGAAGCTACCAAATCATTAACAGATTGTCCGTCAGGAATTTGTATTATTATGTTAGTTCCATCAACGATTCCGTCAATTGTTGATACTAATCCTGTATTAACAGAAGCCAGCAGAGTAAAGCTCAGCAACTGATTTTTAGGACTTAACTGACGAGTTACCTCAATTTTGTAATTTCTCTGAACGCCCATCTGTACAGAAGTTAAATTCATCAAAACAGGTGATTCAAAGTTGATTACATCAATATCCGACTTAACAATCTGATTCAATACTTTAGCAGTTTCAGCTCCTTTAGGCAAATTAGATTGGAAACTTGGAATCAAGCTCGACAAATCAACATTGTATGGAAGAGTACAAGTTGCTCCATTGGGAGTTATAACAGCAGCCACATCATTAGCCAGGACCGGATTTTGTTCTTTTTTAAATCCAAATTCCTGCAAATAAATATCTGAACCTAAATCCTGACGAACGATGATAGTCCATGAGGCAGCTTGGGTATTCGGAGATACTGCTTTGGCCTTCAAAGAAATCGTCTGAGTCAAGTCAAGAGGAGTTGCTTCTGTTACCAATGTTGTTCCATTGTAGAACAAGGCATTTCCATTTGCAAAATAATAACTGGCTTTCAAATTACCAAGATTAGCAGAAGTCGGCATATAGATTGTCACTTCTTTCCGGTTATTATCTACTACAGACGTTAATTGTCCTTCCACGTTAAATGACTCTAACATAAACAATTTGGATGCTGCTTGAGAAATGGATGTTACAGGCATTGCCATACAATAAGGCTGATTGTTGGGTCCGAAAGAAGAAACCTGAATTGTTCTTCCTTCAACCGGTATTGCTTTATAGAGGATATTTTCTCCGGCAGCATTAACATTTCCTACGTACAATGATGCTGTATTGACATCATATACCAGATTGAAACGATTGGACGAATGATCAGAAAGAGCACAATAATCAGATGTCATTCCGCTTGTTGGATTTATCGTAACAATCTTACCAGAAGTTTTATTTACCGAGAATAATGTTCCATGCAAATCAGCAGCCAGCCCGCTGAGTTGACTTTCTGTATTCAGGTCTCTCAGATAAGCCGCAGAGCCGGTTTCATAATCAATCGAATAAAGAGCAGGTTTCGCTTCTACATTTACACCCAGGCCATACAGTATTTTGTTTGTGTAATCAAACGCAATAGCATGAATTCTGAATGAATTGAACGAGTTTGCCAACGGAACGAATTGTGATTTTGGCGCGCCAAATTCGAAACGTACCAGTTTGTTTTCGTAGAATGTTTTGTTATCCCATGCACGGGTAAATTGTTCGGAAAGCATAAACCAATGATCGATATTCTTACTTTCATCTTTTACCCAGGTAGCGTCATTCATATTACTTACAGCAAACGGCGAGTATTCAGACGGAATAATTGCACCCAAACCAGGTTGAAGTAATGCTGCCGAATAACCAATGCCTCCATTGATAGTTGTAGCATACAATAAAACGGCATCTTTCACATAAACCTGAACTTTTTGGGTATTGTTATCTTTGAATTCATCTCCTGCATTCAATGTTATTTTCAATGTATAGCTTCCTTCCTGAACAGAGGGAGTTATAAATTTGAACAATCTTGTCTGAGCATCTTTTTTCAAAGGAGCAATATCCTCAATGATTCCATTATATACACTTTGACCATTGGCATTGACGAATTCATAACTTACAGTAACCGGAGTTGAGGGGATCGTTGAGAAATAACGCAAGATATTCAATGTCACGTCATTTTCAGCGCCTTTCACAATCGAATCATTCATTGAAACAGCCTGTAAATCTACATCATTGTTTATCGGATCGCCGGAAACCTTAACGACATAGTCTATTGCAGATCTGTGATTATCAGAATGATATGCTTCGACCCTGAATTTGTAAGTTCCGGGAGCTGGGAAATAAGCCTGAGGGACAAAATCGCCTGTATAAGTATTTCTATTCTCAGTGTCTTCTCCTTTAAGGGCGAATCTTTCGTTATTATCCTCAAACACACCATTATTATTTGTGTCAACATAGAAAACAGCTTGTGCTTCTTTAGCATAAAATCCATCGAGAAGAATTTCATACGGATAGGTTTTTCCATACTCAATCAATAATACATTTTTAGTATTATCGGTATATCCGTAATCCAGTGATTCATAAAGATAATTTCCTAACGTGAATTTTTTGACAAATCCATAAGCATATGGATCTCCCGGATTACTTCCGTTGCCATAAAACACAGTGGTGTTCAATGTGTTATTTTCAATATTTTCGTCATCCAAAGGAATATTCAGAGTAATCGGATGCTCTTTATTTACTTCGATTGTATTTCCGGTTATTCTGGTATTGAATACCATTCCTACTTTTCTTCCTGGTTTCAATACATTCATTTGGGTAGAAAGTATTCCGGCTGCATCAGAATACTCATAAAAGACAGGTGTTTCCGTTACCTTAGGCAATCCTTTTACCTGATAATTTACATCAAAATCCAAGGGAATCGAATCTGACCCATTATTCGCAACAATCATACTGACTGCTACTCCATCAGCCCACGACTGGTTGTTCACAGTATATTTAACATCTTCAATTTTGAGGTCTTTTTTAATTTCTTTATCAATCAGTTTGAGCCGGCCTATCCAGCCTTTTTCTTTTGCGTCTCCTCCTTTTGAGTTTAAAAAGAATGTAAAAGATCCATCAGGAGCAATTGATCTGCAAGGAGTTCCGGTATTATTTCCATAATATTTGGAAATAACAGTATTTCCGGATAGTATATGAATCGTATCTCCGGGAGCAAGATCCATTTCTGAGAAAGAAACTTCCAGAAGTTTGGTTCCATCGTTGGGATAGAGAAGTATTCTCTGATTAATTTTCGGATACGGATAAATAGAAGAACCATAGTCTGTGATAGTGGTATCTTGCCTGATAGGTTCCATTTGTACTATATTATCTGACGGAATGAGACGAAATTCATTCTTATTCTTCGATTCAACGTATGCTACCGATAGCGTGTCCGACTGCAAATCACCATTTTGATTGTTCAATGTAATGAATGACAGCTTATGACTTTCCGGGGTTTTCCAGGTTGCTGTTCCGGCAGGTACGGTTGTTTGTTTCCACGGAGCCAGTTCCGGCAGGGCAACTTCCGATTGTGTGGAATTTCCTGATTTGTATTCGTCGACTACCATCTTCAACTGAGAAGTTACCGATGCCTGGTATCCTACGTTTACCACATTAACATCTACTTTTGTAGGGGCTAATGCATTACCAGACTGAATATTGGTAGCCATATCGGAAATGACAAGTTCAACCGGTTTTTGCTCTGTTATTTCAAGATCATCTATGTAAACCTGAGATCCATCCGGATCATTAGCTACTATATAACGTTTGGTAGCGCAAAGGCCTTCCAGGGTAATTGTCAGATCGTTGCGGCCTTCATATTGTGACAAATCATAATATCTCTCGATAAAATAATCTGCATAAGAGACCGGATTGTACCGAGGATTATAATATGCGCTATATGCCGAACCATCAGATACATACAAATCGTTGTGCGAATATTGAGTTCTGCCGGTAGCATCGGGAATAATCGTACCATTTACCAGTACCCTGAAGAATGAAAAATATGGATAGGAACTTTTTATTCTTATTTTAAACTTCATCAAGGCTTTTTTTCCGGCAGGAAGATTAACCTTGAATGATGCTGAAGAAATACTGGCCGGATTGTATTCCCATACCTTGGAAGCGGTAGGTTTCGCAACAGTTTTCCAATTGTCGGTAAATGCAGCATTGTTTGCAAAAGTCAAGTTACCCATGAAAAACAAGACTCCTGTATTATTCAATTCCGGTATATTCCGGTAAGTACAAATCGAATTCTTTCCGTTTGTAATAACCAGGTTCGGTATTTCTTTTTCAAAATCAAATTTAATCGGTAATGTTGACATGGCTGTTGTTGCCTGAAGTTTCACAGCCACCGCGCGCATCCCTGATATATTTTCGTTTTTAGCCCGTACTGTAAACCAATAAGGTTGGTCGCAATAAGATGACGGAACTACAAAAGTTGTATCTGTCGACTCACTGATTACTTCGTATGTTTTTGAATCATCTTCTTTCAGGCGAAGAATTTCATAGGAAGCAGCTCCGGTTGCTTTTCTCCAGGTCAGTTTATTTTGTCCGTCAACAAGCGCCGATGTCAGTGATGCTGGGCGGCCAATCACACTGATATCAACACTTTCAGAAAACATTCCACCTTGTGAGACTCTGAAACGCAACGATTTTTCCAGGTTATTTTTCGTTTGGATATTTATAATATTTTTACCGGAAACAGTGGCCAGTATTTTATATGTATTTCCACCATCGGTAGATGATTCTACGATTGCATCTCCTTCTAATCCGAAGCTTTGCCATTTAATGGAATGAATGGCTCCCGCATTGAATACATCGCCGTTTACCGGGCTTAACAAGACAATTCCTTTCTTAACAAAGGAATATACTACAGAGAATGTTTGCGCCGGTTTGGGAACCGCAGATCCTTTTACGCGGATTTTCACTTTTCCTGAAACAGGATTTTTGATTACAACCTGTTCCATAACATTGAGATTATCCACGCCTTCTATTGCCGCATTATCAGGATGATACGGGTCCAATACCAAAGGACGGTAAGTACGTCCGGCCTCTACTTCCAGATCTAAATCGTTCACCAAAGTATTACCAAGCCCGGGAGTTCCATAAGGGTCATTCCAGACAAGCATTACTTTCAATTCGTAAAGATTATTGGGGACATTAACTTCAAATTCTTTGATATTTCCTGTATTACGGATAGAATCAACAATATATTGATGATTTTCAAGCATTTCAATCGAACTGTTCAGATTCACTTCTCCAAAACCAGTGTTGTAATCGGGACCCGGCTTATCTAAATCTGTTGTTCCATTACAAATCAAAGCTTTAACCAAACTTGCCTGAGGATATTTATTGTTATTCAGTTGAAGGTATTTTTCATAAATCAAACTTGCAAATCCAGATACCAACGGACATGACATGGATGTTCCGGTCATATATTCATACTGATTATTATACGATAAAGACCAAACATTGTAACCTACAGCTGCAACATGAGGGAATATTTGTCCGGTAAGGTCGGGTCCACGACTGCTCGAAGGATATAAATCACTGGTATAAGCCAGGTTGGCAACCTGTATTGTGTTCTTTGAAGGATTTGTTCCGGTTGACCAGAATGCTCCGCGTGCAGCATTGTTGCCGCAAGCATATACATGCAAAAGTTCCGGGCATTGATTAGCCACTACGTCAGTATTGCGGTTATCATAATCATAAGACCATTTCCGGCCCTCCTCATTCAGGTAACCATAGGAATTTTGAGTAACATTGATTTTTTTATTTTTATAAGAATCAAGCATTTGTTGAGCCACACTGTAAACCCCATCAGGAAGAGAATTATAGTTGTACGTTTCCAGTTGAGCTCCGGGAGCAGCGCCCCTGGCCACAGGGTCTTTTGTTCCGTCGCCTGCAACAATTCCCGCAACGTGAATACCATGTGAAGAACTTTCATATCCTAACCAGTTTTGATTGATGCGTCCCTGCAAATCAATATGTTTTTCAACATTTGAGTCCCAGATTCCTACTTTCACTCCTTTTCCGGTCAGTGCAGGATGATCCTGATTGTAACGGAGAATCGCAGCGGATGCGTTTTCCTGATAATCAAACAGTTGATATTCAGGAGCTATCGGACTGATATTGATAATCCAAGAAACGGCTGCCAATTGATTTATATTGTAAATGTCGGTAGCGATTTCAAATTGATTAAATTCTTTTATTAATTTATAGTTCGAGTGAACGAATTTTTTCAGCACTTCCTGTTCAATATCAGAATCAGTTACTCCCTGCAGGTAAGTAACCATCAGCCTTACAACTCCTTTAGACAATAATGCGTGCTGTGGCAGTTCTTCTGATTTCAACTGTGCATTTATTTTATTCAATTCATTGGTGCTGAATACGGAGTAAAGCTTGTCCAAACTTTTTGACCGCAGATTGGGTTGAGCGCTGATACGTACATAGTAAGCATTGTGCTGCAAATAATCCAGCAGCGTAATTCCGCTTTTCTTCAAATCATTGATTTCTGATTGGCTTGGCAATTCTGAAAATTGCATTACCATATAACTATCAGCTGTTGATGAGGATCTTAATTTTGTACTTTGTGAGGCCAGAAATTCCTTTGCATTCGGTACAGGTCGGTACAGTGTACCATTTACATTCAAATCAAAACCCGGGATAACCTGTTGTGCAGATAAACAAAAGAATATCATCCAAAGTCCGATATATATCAGTGTTATTTTTTTTCTCATATACTTAATTATTTTTTGTTTAATCTCCTATTTTACATTTCTGAATAAACGACTCACTGGTTTTGTCATCTTTCCAGACAATAACAATATGTTCTTTATATGAGCCGGCCATGACTAAAGTTAAATAATATGGTTTTGTCAATTGAAAATCATCTTCCCAAACCGGAAATAAATTCAAATCTGTTTTTTTCACTTTAGCATAGCTGTAGGCAGAACCAGGCATATATTCCTGATAAGTAATATAAATATTTTCATCGTCATCCATTGAAATATTACCGGTAACAACGTCGCTGGATGTTATCAAATCTCTTATTTTCTGACCTTCAGCACCCCATTCAAGCCTGTCGGAAACCAGATTGATTTTTTGTATTCCAAGTCCATACTTAGTTTGTCCAGCATCTGCTTCTGTCCAGGAAACAAGCATAATTTCCCTGTCTTTGTGGTAGTAAATCACCGGACTTTTAAAATATTTAGTGGAATTATTCGCAATCTGCAATCCTTCTTCCGGATAACGAAGTTTGCCATCGGCATTAACCTGTTGCAAATAAATAACACCCTTACTACTTCCGGCTTCCTGAGTAGCTAAACAAGTAAAAATACCTCCATCGCCATCGGCTACCACAGTTGTGGGAATCGGAGCAGCTGTTGCCAGGATTCTGTTTTTTGTAACGCTTACCGGAGCGGTCCACAGTTTATTTCCATCTTTGTCGACCCGCTGTATTTTAAAGTTATATGTTCCCCTGGTTTTTTGTTCGGTATAAGTAATATAAAAATTGTCATCTTTATCGGCCAGGCATAAACCGGTAGATACCATAAGGGTAGTGGATGCCATTGTTTTCGGAGTTGTCCACGCAAATGTTCCATCCGGATTTATTTTTTGCAACAACAATTTAACACCTTCCTCCATCCATGAAACTACAACGCTTCCATCCGAAAGCGCCATTACATAGGCCGGATAATTGTTGCTCGTGGAAGAGTTTGTTATTTGAACACCTGTAGGTCCCCACGCAAGTGTCCCATCCGGATTAATTTTATACACGGATAAGTTCCACATCTCCTTATTCTCCCGGTCGTAAAAACAAATAATAACACTGGCATCATCCAAAACCTGCATGTTGGAATAAGATGATGATGATCCGGTATACTTGCTGCAAACCAGTGCATCTTGTGTCCACATTCTGTTTCCGTTTACATCCAGCTTTGTAAGGTATAAATCAAAAGTTGACTTATTATTCCTCATCAAAAGCGGAGCGTAGGCAACATATGTTACTCCCGAAGAATGAGTAGAAATAAGATGGACTCTACATTCTTTCTTGTCTGTCAGGCTCAAAGGAGTTTCGGGATTGTAGGTCCATTGAGCGCTTGCATTAATACATAATACAAGAAAAAAAATCAAAAATAATTTTTGCTTCATAAATTAAACATTTAAAAGAATTAAGTGAGTAATAATATTATGATTATTAAAAAATTTCCGAAATATAATAAATTTATAATTATTTTTATATTATCCTATAATAATTCATTCAAAATTTCAGAATTCTTAATCGGATAACGCGCCGAATAACAGCAGATTTTTGGCTCATTAACCGCATAAGACATTATCAATTTTGAACGAATTATTGATAAGTGAAGCATTCCCTAAAAAAGAAGAATGTTTGTTTTCTATTCCGCTATATATCTTTTCATTGAATTCTGAAAAAGGAATGTTGCGTTCTATACCTTCTCTTTCATTGTTGTTTAATATTTCTCTTAAGGAAGTCTGGATATTATTGTAGGTTTTATAGTATTCTCTATTCCCAAGTTCACTTTTTTAGGCTATCATTGTTTCTAATCATATTGTGATTGTATCTGTTTTATTTTTTCAGCAAATAACATGTTACATTGTTGATTTTTTATTTTTTTGAATTGTCAAATTTTAAACAAAAATACAAATTTTTCTTGTTTTTGCACATAAAAACAAGAATTTACCAGCCAGATGAAAAACTGGCAAAAGTTACTTCCGGGCAATCGGTTATTCCTGCGGCTTCTGTCTTCAAAACAGCCAGGAAGTTATGAGCGGGAAATAACTGTTGCTGTTCGCCTTCCGAAAAAGAATCAAGGTCAATAAATTTTTTAAATCGAGTAGGAGGAAAATAGAATAGTTCTTTCCTCAAAAGAAATGGATGCTGAATATTAGCCAGTTATATTTTTATGGTACAAATGCGATACAGATAAAATGATTATCATCGGTAAGCTTATCGTCACTTTATTGCGCGATAGTTATTCGTTTTCCTCATAATAATAGGAATAGTCGATCCCTTTCATGAACATTTCTCGGCTATCGATTTCATCTGTAAGAGCATTTTCCAGCAGGCGTTTTATATCTGCGCTGTTTGTAGCACTTTTTATCATAGCGTTCATGTACTCGGTTTTACCGATTTTGCTCCAATCAACGCACTTTTTCAAATTCTTTTTCAGAATTAAATCCAACCAGATTCTTGTGCTTCGCCCGTTACCTTCCATGAATGGGTGGGCAATGTTCATCTCCACATATTTGTTGACAATTTCGTCAAATGTATTCTCGGGCATTTCTTCTATTTCCTTTAAGGCGTTGCCGAGAAAGTGCGATACTGCAAATTGAAAGCCGCCTTTTGAGATGTTCTTTTGCCTGATTTGTCCGGCAAAATCATACAAACCTCCAAATAAATAGGCGTGGATTTGTTGCAAGCCTTTGGCTGTTCCCACTTCTATACTGTCGATAAAAGAACTTTCAAACAAAGCATATGCCTTTGTTTTGCTTTTGCCATCGATGCTTTCGTCACTAAAAGTAAACCATTCTATAAATCGATTTGCTTTTTTTCCAGGGAATTGTTTGCCGAGTGCAATAATTCCGTTATAATCGAGCATGTCGGTTAAACGCTTCTTGCCGTCAGGTGCGAGAAGTTTCAACTGGGTAGTAATACTAACCACTTCGCTGTTTTCTTTTTTTAATTTGGCTTTGAGGTATTTCCAATAGTTTCGCGTTTTGGCATAGTCATCTTGGTCGGTAAGAACAGCGACAATATCCAAAACGGAAAACCACCATTTGGAGTTTTCTTCATCCCAAACAGCACGAACTTCACGGTCGTCGAAGAAACGGATTGATATCTTTGTATTGTTGCTCATTGTCTTATAACTTGGATTTAAATGGTCTGTTTGAATTTCGTTCGCTGGCTGCGAACGGTTTGAATTCAACACTTTCCATTCCTAAAGAGTATGCACATTGCCCGAAGATCATAGGATTCCTATAGTTTTTGTTTACTATATTCCTCTGTTCATTGTCAATGAACATTCAAAGATAATGAACGATTTTGAATTTATGAGATCAGAGCTTGGTTTTTGATAGAAAAAGGCACTCCATAAATCATATTACGAGAAGTTCGCTGACGGATCGGTAAAATGTATTGATGAAGAGATACCGTTTGATATCCCGGAGAGCTGGGAGTGGTGTAGATTGGGTTCTGTTGCTTTTTATAAGAAAGGACCTTTTGGAAGCAGTATCACAAAGTCTATGTTTATACCTGAATCAGAAAATGCGATAAAAGTCTATGAACAAAAAAATGCAATCTACAAAGATGCTGAAATAGGGAATTATTACATTTCAGAAGAGAAATTTGATGAACTTAAAGGCTTTCAAGTTTTTCCCAATGATATTATTGTTAGTTGTGCTGGTACAATTGGAGAAACTTATGTTATGCCTAAAGAAATAAAAATAGGTATTATAAACCAGGCTCTAATGAGAATCAAATTGTACAATTATGAAATGTTAGATTTCTATTTAATGTATTTTGATTTTGTGCTGAAAAACCAAGCAAATGAACAAGGGAAAGGTACTGCAATAAAAAATATTCCGCCTTTTGATGTCCTAAAAAATTTCTTACTTCCACTTCCTCCACTCGGAGAACAATGTCGTATTCGTGATTTTATCCGAGAAATAGATGAAAATATAGGTTATGTAGATAATAATAAAAATATCATATCAGCTCTTGTTGCTCAAGCCAAATCCAAAATTCTTGATCTTGCCATTCACGGAAAACTTGTTCCACAAGATCCGAACGATGAACCAGCTTCGGTGTTACTTGAACGCATAAAATCCGAACATCCTGAGAGCAAAAATAAAGCCTCTAAAACAAGTGATAACTCACATTATACCTTTGACATTCCCAAAACATGGGAATGGACTACTATTGGAGCTATAGCAGAGCACAATACGGGTAAAACATTAGACAAAGGTCGGAATACCGGTATTCTACATAAATATATTACAACCTCAAACCTTTATTGGGATTCTTTTATTTTAAATGATTTGAAAGAAATGCCTTTTGAGGAAAATGAATTGGACAAATGTTCT